>JAAZBQ010000086.1 GCA_012513725.1 Chloroflexota bacterium | reverse complement strand
GCCCGCAACTTTGCCGAGGCGCTGCACGCGCCCGTGGCGTTCGTGGAAAAGCGGCGCACGGGCCCCGACACCCAGAGCCTCACGGTCATCGGCGACGTAGCCGGCGCCAACGTCCTGATCGTGGACGACGAGGTGGACCGCGGCGGCACCATCTCGGGCGCGGCGTGTATCCTGCGGGAGGCGGGTGCGCGAGACGTCTATGCCTGCTTTGTGCACGCCACGTTCTCCGACGGCGCCGCGCAGCGCCTGGCAGAGGCGGGGTTCAAGGAGATCGTCTGCACGAACAGCCAGCCCATCACCGAGGCCAAGCGCCTGCCGAACATGACGGTCATCCACCTGGGACACTGGCTGGCCACGATCATCGATGCAGCGCACCGGGGGCGCTCCGTAGGCCGCACCCTGAGCGAGTACGGCGTCGAATGACGGGCTGCCGCAGCGCTCCCCACGTGTGCTCCGGCGCCGGGACGGCAAATCGCCAGCCGCGGCGAGTTACGCTATAATGAGTCTACTGCCAACCTGTGGAGAATAGGAACGCAATGCTCAGCAAGCTACTCAAACGGCTGTTTGGCGACCCGAACGTCCGGGAGGTCCAGCGCCTGCAGCCCATGGTTGACGACATCAACGCGCTGGAGCCCGAGATGCAGCGGCTGGGCGATGAGGCTCTCCGCGCCCTGACCGACGAGTTCCGCGCTCGCCTGCAGGGGGTGACGGACGAGCACCACCGCCGCATCAACGAGCTGACCGAGGAGCTGGATCGCGAAAGCGACGCCGATGAGCGCCGCTCGCTACGGCTGGCGCTGGAGCGCGCCCGCGACGATCTGGACAAGTCCGAGCGCGCCGTCCTGGACGAGATCCTGCCCCGGGCCTATGCCGCCGTGCGCGAGGCCGCCGTGCGGGCCGTGGGGCTGCGCCATTTCGACGTGCAGATGATCGGCGGCATCGTGCTGCACCAGGGGCGCATCGCCGAGATGAAGACCGGTGAGGGCAAGACGCTGGTGGCCACGCTGCCCCTGTACCTGAACGCGCTGACGGGCCGCGGGGTGCACCTGGTGACCCCCAACGACTACCTCTCCAAGCACGGCGCCCAGTGGATGGGGCCGGTGTACCACCTCCTGGGGCTGTCGGTGGGCGTGGTGCAGTCGATGGGCGAGAACCCGGCGCTGTCGTCGTTCGTCTACGACCCGCACTATGCCGCCGACGACGACCGCTACCAGCATCTGCGACCGGTGAGCCGGGCCGAGGCGTATCGGGCCGATGTCCTCTATGGCACGAACAACGAGTTCGGCTTTGACTATCTCCGCGACAACATGGTGATGGACCTCGAGCAGTGCGTGCAGCGCGAGCTGTACTTTGCCATCGTCGACGAGGTGGACAACATCCTCATCGACGAGGCGCGCACGCCGCTGATCATCTCCGGCCAGGCGGAAGAGTCGACCAGCGAGTACCGCCGGTTCGCGGCGATGGTGCGCAGCCTCAAGCCCGAGGCCGACTATACCATCGACGAAAAGCTCCGGGTGGTGACGATCACCGACGAGGGCCTGAACAAGGTCGAGCGCGCCCTAGGGATCGACAACCTGTACGCCCCAGAGCACTCGGAACTGACGCCCTACCTCGACAACGCGCTCAAGGCCAAGGCCCTTTTTGCCAAGGATCGCGACTATGTGGTGGCGCCGAACGGCGAGGTGATCATCGTCGACGAGTTCACCGGCCGCATGATGTATGGCCGGCGCTACTCGGACGGGTTGCACCAGGCCATCGAGGCCAAGGAAGGCGTCCAGGTGCGCCGCGAAAGCCTCACCCTGGCCACCATCACCTTCCAGAACTATTTCCGCATGTATCGGCGCCTGGCCGGCATGACGGGCACGGCCCTCACCGAGGCGGAGGAGTTCGGCCAGATCTACAACCTCGAGGTGGTGGCCATCCCCACGCACAAGCCCATGGTCCGCGACGACCATGCGGACGTGGTGTACAAGAACGCCGATGCCAAGTTCCGCGCGGCGCTGGCGGAGATCCAAGAGTGCCACGACCGGGGCCAGCCGGTGCTGGTGGGGACCCTGTCCATCGAGACCTCGGAGATGCTCTCCCAGCGGCTCACTCGCATGGGGATCCCTCATGAGGTGCTGAACGCCAAGCAGCACGAGCGGGAGGCCCAGATCATTGCCCAGGCCGGCAGGCCAGGCGCGGTGACCATCGCGACGAACATGGCCGGCCGCGGCGTGGACATCCTCCTGGGCGGCAACCCGGAGGGGACCGCCCGCGACGAGCTGCGCCGCCAGGGCCAGGATCTCCAAGAGGTGGACGAGGACGTGTGGGCTGAGGCCCTGGCACGCGCCGAGGAGCAGTGCGCCGCCGAGCGGGAACGCGTGCTGGAGGCCGGCGGCCTGCATGTTCTGGGCACCGAGCGGTACGAGGCGCGGCGCATCGACAACCAGTTGCGCGGCCGCGCCGGGCGCCAGGGGGACCCCGGCTCCTCGCGGTTCTACGTGGCTCTGGAAGACGACCTGATGCGCCGGTTCGGCGGGTCGTCGCTGGCCCGCATCATGGAGCGGTTCGGCGTCGACGAAGATATTCCCATCGAGCACGATCTGGTCACCAAGTCGCTCGAGGGCGCCCAGACCCGCGTCGAGGGGCACAACTTTGACCTGCGCAAGCACCTCCTCGAGTACGACGACGTGGTGAACCAGCAACGCCAGGTGATCTATGAGCAGCGGCGCCTGGTCCTTTCCGAGGCCACCGTGCGGCCCGTGGTGCTGGAGATCCTCCGCGACCAGGTGCAGGACCTCGTGATGACCTTTACGGCCGGCGACGAGGAGGATTGGGACCTGGAGTCCCTCCATACCCAGGTGGATCGGTACATCCACCTGCCGGCGGATCACGCGGCCCGCGACTGGGAGAACCTGAGCCGCCAGCAGATCGCCGACGAGGTGGCCGAGTTGACCGAGGAGGGCTATGTGCTCCGCGAGGAGGCGGTCGGCGAGGAGCAGATGCGCCACCTGGAGACGGTCCTCATGTTGGGGGCCATCGACCGGCGCTGGGTCCGGCACCTGACGGCGCTGGACGAACTGCGCGACGGGATCGGGCTGCGGGCCATCGGCCAGCGCAACCCGCTGGTGGAGTACAAGCGCGAGGCGTTCGCGATGTTCGAGCAGCTCATGGAAGACATCCAGTCGGACGTGGCGCAGATGATTCTGAACGCCCAGATCCAGCAGCGTCGCCCGACGCTGCCGGTGCGCAACGTCCAGTACGCCGGGGCCACGGGAGGCTCGGCCGGCAGCGAGCGGCCGCAGCCCGCCCGCTCGAGCAAGAAGGTCGGGCGGAACGACCCCTGCCCGTGTGGCAGCGGCAAAAAGTACAAGCAGTGCTGCCTGCGCGAGGGCCTCAGCCCCGAAGAGGCCGCCGCCAAGCGCGCCCCGGTGGGCGCCGGCAGAGGCTAACCGCATCGCCCCGGCGGGCCAGCATCCGAAGACCTCGGCGTCCGGCCGCAGCGTGATGGCCGGACGCCGGGCGCGTTCCTGAGGCGGCTCGCCCCACCAGACGAAAGCACCACACATGCCGATCACAACGTTCCAGCAGTTGCGCGCAGCGGCCGCCGGGAGGGGGCCCAAGCGCGTGGCGGTGGCGGCCGCGGCCACCGCCGAGGCCCTGCAGGCCGTCCACGCCACGCAGCAGGCGCGCATCGCCGACTGCCTGCTCCTCGGCGATCCGGACCACTTGGGGCGCCTCGCCGAGCAGGCCGGGCTTCCGGCAGACGATCTCGCCATCCACCCGGCGCCGGATCCACAGCAGGCGGTGCGCCTGGCCATGGAAATGGCCCGCGCCGGCGAGGTGGACGTGGTGATGAAGGGCGCCGTGGCGACGGCGACGTTCCTGCGCGGGGCGCTGGACCGCGAAACGGGCATCCGCGCGGCGCGGCTGTTGACCCACGTCGGGGTGTACGCGGTGCCGGGCTTTGGCCGGCTCCTGCTAGTATCCGATGGCGGGGTCGTCGTCGCGCCGGACCTGTACCAGAAGGCCGAGATCATCCAGAACGCCATCGACGTGGCCCTGCGCCTGGGGATCGCCGAGCCCAAGGTGGCCGTCCTCGCGGCGGCCGAGACGGTGAACCCCCGGATCCCGGCCACGCTGGACGCGGCCAGCCTGTCCAAGATGGCGGAGCGGGGCCAGATCCGCGGCGGCATCGTCGATGGCCCCCTGGCTCTGGATAACGCCATCTCGGAGACGTCGGGCCAGATCAAGGGCATCCACAGCCCCGTGCTGGGGCGCGCCGACGTGCTCATCGTGCCGGATATCGAGGCCGGCAACCTGTTGGGCAAGGCGCTC
>JAAZBQ010000673.1 GCA_012513725.1 Chloroflexota bacterium | reverse complement strand
TCCTCGGTGGTGTGGGCGTAGCGCTCCTCCCCGGGGCCGAACCCGATGGTCGGGATGCCGGCGACGCCGGAGGTGTACACGCCGTCGGTGGAGAACTCCCACTTGCCCAGGTGCGGCACATAGCCGAGCACGTCCTCCACGACCCCCGAGGCCGTCGTGAGGAGGGGATCGTTCGCCGGCGTCGCCCAGTAGGGGAAATGCTGCCGGGCGCGTACCTCATAGCCGGTGTAGGAGGGCACCGAGTACTCGGGGACCGCGATGGTGGCATCCACCGACTCGCGCACCAGCACGCGCTTGATCTCTGCGGTGGCCTTGGCCTCCGTCTCTCCGTTCGTCAGCCGCCGATCGACGACCAGCGTGCAGGTCTCGGGCACCGCGTTGCGGCTCCCCGAGCGGCTGCCGATCTCGGTCACGGCGATGGAGCCCTTGCCCAGGAACGAATCGGCGTTCAACTGCGGCGCGAGGAGCTCCAGCCCCACGATCACCCGGGCGGCGTTATAGATGGCGTTCACCCCCCGCTGGGGCGCCGAGGCGTGGGAGGATTTGCCGCGCACGGTGACCTCGAACTCGATGCGCCCCCGCTGCCCGCGGGCCAGCTGTAGGTTGGTGGGCTCCCCGAGGACCACCCAATCGGGCCGCAGCCCCTCCACCTCGACGACGTGCCGGATGGCAGCGCCCTCGCAGGGCTCCTCCTGCACGACGCAGACGAGGTACAGGGTGCCCTGCAGCCGGGCGTTCGCCTCGGCCAGCATCCGGCAGCCGTGGAGCATCGCCGCGAGGGCCCCCTTCATGTCGCAGGCGCCGCGGCCGTACAGGACGCCACCCTGAATCTCGCCGCCTAGCGGGTCGTGGGCCCAGTTCGCCGGATCGCCGACATCCACCGTGTCCAGGTGGGCGTCGTACAGGAGCGTTTGGCCCTGCCCATCCCCCAGCCGGCCGATGACGTTGCCCATGCGATCCACGCGGACCTCGGCCATGCCGGCGCTGCGCATCTCCTCCGCCACCATCTCGGCGAGGGGGCCCTCGGCGCCGGAGGGGCTGGGGGTGCGCACCAGCCGCTGCGCGAGGGCGCCGAGTGCGTTGTGGTCGATGGAGCGATCGTGCTGGGCCATGTCGCTTCTCTTTCTACCCTGTGGGCCGGGAACTAGTACCCGCCCGATCCCATGAGGACGACGGGGATCGTCTTGGCGAGTATACGGAGATCGAGGAGCGGTGACCAGTTCTCGATATAGTAGAGATCCAGCAGCACCATCTCGTCGAAGGTCAGGTTGCTGCGCCCGCTCACCTGCCACAGGCCGGTGATGCCGGGGCGCACGTCGAGCCGCCGGCGGTGCCACGGCTCATAGGCCTCCACCTCGGCCGGGATCGGCGGGCGGGGCCCCACGAGGCTCATCTCCCCCTTGAGCACGTTCCACAGCTGGGGGAGCTCGTCGAACCCGTGGCGCAAAAAGCGCCCCACGCGGGTGCGGCGGGGGTCGTTGCGGATCTTGAACAGCGGGCCGGAGGCCTCGTTCTGGTCCAGGAACTGGTCGCGGATGGCGTCGGCATTCTCGCACATGGTGCGGAACTTGACGCACGTGAACGCCTTGCCGTTGCGGCCCAGGCGCAGCTGGCGGTAGAACACCGCGCCCGGCGAATCCAGGCGGATGGCCAGGGCCACGAGCAGGGCCAGCGGAGCCAGGACGATCATCAGGCACACCGAGGCGAGCACGTCCACGACGCGCTTGAAGACCAACTGCCAGTCGCGGAACTTGGGCTCGGCGATGCCCAGGAGGGGCACGCCGTTGATCTGCTCCACGACGACGTTGCGCAGGGTCATCTGAAAGAGGTCCGGCACGATGCGGGTGCGCACGTGGCCCCGGGCGCACTGGCTCATGACGTCCAGGATCTCGCGGTGCGACATCCAGGGCAGCGTGATGATCACCTCGTCGACGTTGTGCTGGGAGATGACCTCGGCGAGGGACGCCGTGCTGCCCAGGGCAGGGTAGCGCCCGATGTCGGCCGGGGGGTTGGTCGCGTCGTCGCCGACAAAGCCGATGATCTCATACCCCAGGTCGGGCCGGGCCACCACGGCGCGCATGATGGTGCGCGCCGTCTCGCCGGCGCCGACGATGAGCAGGTGGGTGACGCCCAAGCCACGGCGCCGTCGGGCGCCGACGACGAGCATCTCCACCGCACGGCTCGCCCCCACCAGGATCAGGATGATGACGCCGGCGTAGCCAAAGATGAGCCGGGAGTAGTAAAAGGGCCGCGCGTAGAAGACGATCACCGTGAGGAGGGCGATGCCGGCCAGGGTGCCCTTGAGCACGATATAAAAGTCATCCAGCACCAGGCGGGTGCGCTGCGGGCGGTAGGCGCCCTCCAGCCAGTACACCCCCACGGTGATGGCCGTGAGCAGCGCCATGCTCGGCAGGTAGACGGAAAAGCGGACATAGTAGGCCGGCTCGACGAGGCGGATCCACTGCAGGTCGTAGCGCACCCAATAGGCAATGGCAAAGGCCACCACGACGAGGAGCGCATCGGTGAGGGGCTTGAGGATGCGCCACGCGTGGCGGGTGGGATTGGTGGTAGTGGGTGGCATCTCCTACTGCTCTCCAAGAACCCGATGGTAGGCGCGAGCCGTCTCGCGCGCCACGCGCTGCCAGGAGTAGGCTCGAGCCCGCGCGAGCCCTCGCTCGCGGAGGGCGGCACGCAACTCGGCGTCTTCCAAAAGCCGCTCCATGGCCTCGGCCAGGGCGGCGGCATCCTCGGCGGGTACGGTAAGCCCCGCATCGCCGACGACCTCGGGCAGCGACGAGGCGTCGGACGTGACGACCGGGGTGCCACAAGCCATCGCCTCGAGCGGCGGCAGGCCGAACCCCTCGTACCGCGAAGGGTAGACGAACAGGTCCGCTACACTATACCACAGGGCGAGCTCATCGTCGGGCACGTACCCGGGAAAGAGCACCCGGTCGCGCAGGCCAAGCCGCTCGGCGACGGCGTCGATCTCATCATAGTACCAACCCCGCCCGCCGGCAACGACGAGGGTGTGCCGAAAGCCGGCCCTGCCGGCGAGGTGGGCGTAGGCGGTCAGCAGCGTGGGCAGGTTCTTGCGCGGCTCCAGGGTGCCCAGGTACAGGATCATGCGCTCCGGCAGGTTCCGGCGCCGGCGAAAGGCGGCCAGTACATCGGGGTCTGCCACCGGCTGTAGCGTGTCATCCACCCCGAGGGGCACCACGCTGACCCTGTTGGGGGGCACGCCGAGGATCTCCAGCACGTCGCGCCGGGTGCTCTCGGAGGAGGCCAGCACGAGGCGCGCCCGCCGGGTGCTCATCCGGGTAAAAGGCTGCAAGTAGTGGCGGTTCATCGGCCGGAAGAGCTCCGGGTAACGAAAGAAGCTCAGGTCATGCACCGAGACGACCAGTGGACAACGAGCGGCCAGGGGACCCACGCAAAAGGGCGCGTGGAGGAGGTGCAGCCCCCGACGGCGCGCTTCCCAGGGCTGGGCAAGTTGTTCCCAGAGGATGCGCACGGCGGGGCGCTGGGTGGGCCAGCGCGAGAGATGGGCCGCCCAGCGGGCCAGAGCCACGCGCCCATCGGCCAGGAAGGCATGGTAATCCAGGCTCGGGTCGGCGGCGGGTAGGTGTTGCAGGAGCTTGTAGATGTAGCGGCTGCCGCCGGCGGCGCGATAGGTCTCGTCCAGGGATAATAGGTGAGCGTTGAGCCCCACGCGGGGGCGTGGACGATCGCTGGGTTTCACGGCGCCATTATACCACCCGATGCTGGGCGGACAAGATCCGCCTCAGCGGACGCCCAGGATCTGGCGATACAGGTCCACCGTCTGCTCGGCGATGCGGGCCTGGGTATAGTGGGCGAGCACACGCTGGCGCCCGGCCATCGCCAACCCGCGGCTGCGCGTCTCGTCGCGGCGCAGCGTGTCGAGCCGCTCTGCGAGGGCCTCTGCGCGGCCCTCGGGGAAGATGAGGCCAGCCTCCGCGATGACGGCGGGGATCTCGCCAGAGTCGGAGCCGATCACGGGCACCCCACAGGCCATGGCCTCTACCAGCACCCGGCCGAACTGCTCCTTCCAGTTGGGACGGGTGAGGGAGGGCAGCACCAGGACGTCGAGGCCGTTCAGGAACTCGGGCATCAGGCGGGAGTCCAGGTGCTCGCGGAGGTCCAACCGATCCAGGATCCCGCGGGCGGTGAACCAGCGGCGGATTTCCTCCCGCAGGGGGCCGGAGCCCGCCAGGGCCAGGCGCCAGTCGTCGCCCAGCCGTTCCAGGGCGTCCAGCAGGATGCGCAGGCCCTTTTCCTCCACCAGGCGTCCGGCATAGCCCACCGTCCAGACGGGATTCGGGGGCCGGGGCCGAGGGGAGAAGATCTGGGGATCGACGCCGAACTGCGGGATAATGGTCAGGGGGCCGGCGTAGCCCTTTTCCCGGAGCACCCCGGCGGCGGAGGGGGTGCCGGCGATGGCGGCCTCAGCGTGGGCATAGGCGTAGCGCTCCATCCACCGGAAGGGGGGTGGGTAGGCGCGAGCGATGTTCTGCCAGGAGAAGAACAGCGCGCGGGCGCCGGCGCGGCGCGCGGCGCGGAGGGCGTGAAAGGTGGCGAGGTTGTAGGGCTCCTCGTCGATATGCAGGAGGTCCGGGCGCAGCTCGCGCAGGAGGCCGGGCAGGCGCGGGTAATAGTGCCAGTGGAAGCGGCCGTTCCAGGCAATCGGGGTGATGAGTAGGCGGTAGCCCTCGGCGGGCCGGCGCTCCAGGCGCTGCAGGCGGGCGCCGTCGCGCCACGTAGGCGGCACGATGGCGACGAGGTCGATGTCGCCGAGGGCGGCAATCTCGTAGAGTTTCTGTTGGTAGGCACCGACGACCAGCGCCTTGGAGAGCATGACGACGCGCACGGCATCCTCCGCGGTGTGGTGGGGGGATTCTAGCCGCGGGCGGAGGGGAAGGCAAGGGGGACGCGTTTTGACGGGGCGGTAGGGGGAGGGTACCATCAGGAGATGAGGGGCGGTGGCGGAACGGCAGACGCTGCGGACTTAAAATTCGCTCGGGGCAACCCGGTGAGGGTTCGAGTCCCTCCCGCCCTACTAGACTGAGGTCATACTGGAGAAGACCCCACACCACCGAGGTGGTAGAAGGGGGTCTTTTCATGTCCCACGCGAACAGTACGCTGCGGATTCGCCAGATTTCTGGCGTCGCTCAGGAGGTCGAAGCCTTCCTCGTGGACCGCCAGGCCCGGGGCCTCGCCGCGGGGTCCCTGCGTTTCTACACCCAGAAGCTCGCCCACCTGCGGGACTACTGCCGGGCCCAGGGCATCACCGAGGTCGAGGACCTCACCGCGCCGCTCCTCCGCCGCTTCCTCCTGGATTTCTCCCGGGACCACAACCCCGGCGGCACCCACGGTGTCTTCCGCGCGGTGAAGGCTTTCCTGCGCTGGTATGAGGCGGAGGTGGAGCCGGAGGATTGGCGCAACCCCATCGCCAAGGTCCGGCCGCCCAAGGTGCCCGTGGATCCCCTGGAACCCGTGGAGCTGGACGCCGTCCGCAAGATGCTCGGCGTCTGCGCCGACCGGCGCAGCGTCACGGACCTGCGGGACAAGGCCATCCTCCTCGCCTTGCTGGACACCGGCTGCCGGGCCTCGGAACTCGTCGCCCTCCAGGTGGGGGATGTCAACATGCATACCGGCGCCGTGATGGTCCGCCGGGGCAAGGGCGGCAAGACGCGTACCGTGTTCCTGGGCGCCAAGGCCCGCCGGGTGCTGGGGCGCTACCTCCGGGTCCGGGGGGAGTACGCGGATGGTGACGCGCTCTTTGCCAGCATGACGACGGGTGACCACCTGCGGTACGAGAGCCTGCGGGACATCGTGCGCCGTCGAGCGGCACAGGCCGGGGTGGAAGCCCCCACCTTGCACAGCTTCCGACGGGCCTTTGCCCT
>JAAZBQ010000672.1 GCA_012513725.1 Chloroflexota bacterium | reverse complement strand
TCTGGGGCCCGCGCTACAAGGGCATCCTCGAGGACCTGCAGACCCACGACCTCTTGACGGTCATCGCCCGGCAGTGGGCCGAGGGCTCCCGGCGGGCGGCGCGCGACCTGGCCTGGTTCGAGCCCGGCCGCGTGCTGACGTTCAAGTACGAGGAGTTTGTCACCGATCCGGTGGCGCACTTGGAACGGATCTGCGCCCACTGCGGGCTGGAGATGACCGTCGAGATGGCCCACGCGGCCCGAGACTGGGTCAAGCCGGACCGCCAGGACAAGTGGCGCCGCTTTGATCCGCAGGAACTGGCCCGCGTCCTGCCGGAGATTCGCGACGAGATGGACCGGCACGGCTATCGCGTGCCGGAGGAGATCGCCCGGGCGGCCGCGCTATCTGCCGACGACACCCCCACCGATCAGGTTCTGATGGCCGGCTCCGGAAGCAGCACGGTGAGGTGAGTCATGGGCCCAGTAGACCAGCCAGCAAAGCGAACGGACGGCCAGCCCGCCACGGATCGTCGGGTACCCGAGATCCTCTGCACCTTGGGGCCGGCCTCCATGGACCGGCACACGATCCAGCGCCTCGAGCAGAGCGGGGCGACCCTGTTCCGGGTGAACCTCTCCCACACGAAACTCGCGGACCTGCCGCGGATCATCCGCTCCATCCGCGAGGCGACCGAGGTGCCGATCTGCCTGGATACCGAGGGGGCGCAGATCCGCACGGGAGATTTCGTCGATGGGAGCATCACCCTGCGCGACAACTCGGCCGTACGGGTGCACCGGCGTCGTGTGCCGGCGGATGCCCGCAACCTGAACTTTTACCCACTGGACATGGTCACCCTCCTCTGCCCCGGCGATTTCGTCAGCATCGACTTTAACTCGGTTCTGGCCCAGGTGATCGCCACCGACGAGGGGGGCGCCTCGATGCGCGTGTTGCGGGGCGGCCAGGTGGGCCAGAACAAGGCGGTGGCCGTGGAGCGCGACATCCCCATGCCGGCGCTGACGGAAAAGGACTATGGCGCCATCCAGATCGGCCTGGAGATGGGCCTGCGCCACTATGCACTCTCCTTTGCCAACAGCGGGCGGGACGTCGGCGAGCTGCGGGGCCTCGTGGGGGAGGAGGCCTATATCATCTCCAAGATCGAGTCGCGCAGCGGCCTGCGGAACCTCGAGGAGATCGCCGCCGCCTCCGACGCCCTGCTCATCGACCGCGGGGACCTCTCCCGGCACGTGCCGATGGAGCTGCTGCCCCAGACGCAAAAGCACGTCATCCACCGCGCCAAGCGGGCCGGTCGACGCGTGTACGTGGCCACCAACCTCCTGGAGTCCATGGTGGTGCAGCCCACCCCCACCAGGGCCGAGGTGAACGACATCTATAACACCCTCGCCGACGGCGCGGACGGGCTGGTGCTGGCGGCGGAGACGGCCATCGGCCAGTACCCCATCCAGTGCGCCTCGATGGTGAGCCGCATGATCCGCGGTTTCTCCCGGGATGCCGTCGCCTCGGTGGGCGGCGACGGGCCCGACGCGCCGGGCGCGGTGTCGCTCTTGATGGAGCCCCACGGGGGCCGACTCGCGCGCGCCGAGGCGGGGCCCGCCGACCTCGAGGGCATCGACCGCCTGCCGCGGCTGGCGATCGCCGAGCGACAGCTGATGGACTGCGAGCAGTTCGCCTACGGGACCTACTCGCCCCTCACGGGGTTCATGGATCGCGTGACCCTCGAGTCGGTATTGGAGCACTACCGCCTGCCTGGCGGGGATGCCTGGCCGCTGCCCATCCTCCTGCAGGTCGATCCGCAGGCGACGGCGGCGATCGGCGCTGGCGACCGGATCGCCCTGACCGACCAGGGCGGCGTCGTCCGCGCGCTGCTGGATGTTCGGGACGTGTACCGCTATGACCTGGAGCGCCTGGCGACGCGGATGTTTGGCACCGCCAGCCGCGAGCACCCCGGCGTCGCCGAGGTGCTGCGCGG
>JAAZBQ010000671.1 GCA_012513725.1 Chloroflexota bacterium | reverse complement strand
TGGACGAGATCCTCGGCCGGGTGCGGCGCATCGTGGCGGGGCTGCGCATCGGCCGGGAGGCGGTGGCGCGCAACCTGGCGGCCTACGGGCCCTTTGCGGCCACCGAGCCGCTCCTGATGGCCCTGGCCCGGGCGGGCGCCAGTCGCCAGGAGATGCACGAGCGCATTCGCGAGCATTCCATGGCGGCCTGGGCGGCCGTCCAGCGGGGCGAGGCGAACCCCCTGGCCGAGCTCCTGGCCGGCGATGAGACGATCGTCGGCTATCTGCCCGCCGATCGGGTGCGTGCGATCATGGACCGGGGCGCCCACGCCGGCGACGCCCCGGAGCGCAGCCGGGCCATGGCCGCGGCAGTGCGCGACCGCATCGCTCCACGCGAGGCCTGATCGGGCCCTCGCGATTCACGAGAGGAGAACGACGAGATGGCATTCGGGCCGCTGGTACTCGGAGAGCAACTCGCCGAAGGCAAGACCAAGATCTTGTACGCGGACCCGGAAAAGGACGATGTGGTCTATATGGTGCACAAGGACGGCATCACGGCCGGCGACGGCGCGCGGCGCAACACGCTGCCGGGCAAGGGAGCGCTGGCCTGCCGCACCACGTCGAACGTCTTTTACCTCCTCGAGGACGAGGGCATCGACACCCACTACATCGGCATGGTCGGCGACAGCGCCAACGTCATGACCCGCTGCGACATGATCCCCTTGGAGGTGGTCATGCGCCGCGTCGCCACGGGCTCTTACCTGCGCCGCCACCCGGAGGTGGCCGAGGGCACGCGGTTCGATCCCCTGGTCGTCGAGTTCTTCTACAAGGACGACGCCCGACACGACCCCCTGGTCACCGACGACGAGATCGTGGACATGGGCGTGGCGAGCCGGGAGGAGATCGACGCCATGCGCGAGACGGGTCGCCGGGTGTTCCAGGTCCTGGAGCGGGCCTGGGCGGCCCAGGACGTCACCCTCGTGGACTGCAAGATCGAGTACGGCCGCGCCGTCGGCGACGGGGCGCTCCTGGTGGCCGACGTCATCGACAACGACTCCTGGCGCCTCTGGCCGGGGGGCGACCCGGATCGCATGCTGGACAAGCAGATCTACCGGAACATGCCCCAGGTCACCGACGAACGGTTGGCAGAACTGTATCGCAAATACGCCCAGGTCGCCGAGATGACCGACGAGTTTATCGAGGACTAGGTAGCGTCCGGCATGGCGGGTCTTCTTACGAATCCCGCGCATGTCGGACGAACGGGAAGAGGAACCGACCACGGATTGGGACGGATGGGGCGAATGACACGGATGCCGAACGCGACCGGAAGAGTCGTCATTCTGATGGGGTCGCCGAGCGATCGGGACCACGTCCAGGCGATCGTCGGGGCCCTGGAGACCCTCGGCGTGGTGCACACCGAGCGGGTGGCCTCGGCGCACAAGAGCGTGCGGCACCTGTTGGCCATCCTGGACGAGTACGCCGGCAGCGAGGGGCCCGTGGTGTTCATCGGCGTGGCCGGGCGCTCCAACGCGCTGGCCGGCATGGTGGACGCCAACACCCCCTGGCCGGTGATCACCTGCCCGCCGGCCTCTACGGCCTATGGCGGGGCGGACATCTATTCGTCCCTGCGGATGCCCAGCGGCGTGGCCCCGGGGGTGATCCTGGAGCCGGCCAACGCCGCGCTGGCGGCGGCCAAGATCCTGGCCCTCGCCGATCCCGCGCTGCGGGCGCGCATCGGCGCCTACCAACGGGAGATGACCGAGACCATCGAGCAGGCGGACGAGCGCCTGGCCAGGGAATGACCCCTGGTTCCCGTGCGCAGACGCGCGGAGACGTGACCGACTGGGGAACCTAACCTGGAGAGTGACATCCATGCGGAACGCACAGCAGACGCCGGATCGCCCTCGGGAGGCGTGTGGCGTGTTCGGTATCTATGCCCGTGGCGAGGCGGTGGCCCGGGTAACCTTTTTCGCCTTGTTCGCCCTGCAGCATCGCGGGCAGGAGAGCGCCGGGATCGCCGTCTCGGACGGCCAGCGCGCAAGCCTCTACAAGGAGATGGGCCTCGTCTCGCAGGTGTTCAACGAGGCGAACCTGGGCCCCCTCGAAGGGCACATCGCCATCGGCCACGTGCGCTACTCGACCGCCGATGCCCCGCGGCGGGTGAGCGCCCAGCCCTTCCTCCTGGAATCGGCCCTGGGGCCGGTGGCGGTGGCCCACAACGGCAGCCTGGTGAACGCGGAGGAGCTGCGCCAGGAGCTGTTCGCCCGGGGCGTGGGGCTGGCCTCCTCCTGCGACACGGAAACCCTCATCCAGCATCTCGCTGGGGGCCGCGGCGATACCTGGGAGGAGCGCATCCGCGACGTGATGACCAAGGCCCGGGGCGCCTACTCGCTCACCATCCTCACCCGCGACACGCTGTACGCCGTCCGCGACCCCTGGGGGTTCCGGCCGCTGTCCATCGGGCGGGTGAACGGCTATTGGGCGGTCGCCTCCGAGTCGTGCGCGTTGCAGACCATCGGCGCCCGGGATATCCAGGAAATCGCCCCCGGCACCATCGTGGCCATCGACGACCGGGGGCCCCGCTTCCTGGAGGGCGCCGCGCCGGCCAGATCCAACCTCTGCGTGTTCGAGTACATCTACTTCGCCCGGCCCGACAGTATCATCGGCGGGCGGCTGATCCACGAGGTGCGCCAGGCCCTGGGGCGCGAGCTGGCCAAGCAGCACCCCGTCGACGCGGACCTGGTGATCTCGATCCCCGACTCGGCGACCGCCGCGGCGATCGGCTATGCCCAGGAATCGGGGATTCCCTACGGCGAGGGGCTGATCAAGAACCGCTACATCGGCCGGACCTTCATCGAGCCGAACGACCGCCTGCGCCAAAAGGGCGTGGCGCTCAAGTTCAACACCATGCCCCAGATCCTCGAGGGGAAGCGGATCGTGGTAGTGGACGACTCGATTGTCCGGGGCACCACCAGCGGCCCCACCATCGAGCTCTTGCGGCGGGCAGGGGCCAGCGAGGTGCACATGCGCGTCTCCTCGCCGCCGATCCAGCACCCCTGCTATATGGGGGTGGACATGGCCACCTACGACGAGCTAATCGCCCACCGGATGAGCGTCGAGGAGATTCGCCGGCACATCAACGCGGATACCCTCGGCTACCTGGGGCTGGAGAACATGATCCGGGCCACCGGCCGGCCGAAGGACGTTTTTTGCCTCTCCTGTTTCACGGGCGAGTATCCGCTGGGCCACGAGAACATCGTGAGCGAGTGCGGCACGCCGGTGCCGGCCTATGTGGGGGAGGGGGGTAAAGCGTGAAGGTGCTGGTGGTCGGCTCGGGGGGGCGCGAGCATGCCCTGGTGTGGGCGCTGAGCCGCTCGCCCCGGGTGCGGGAGATCCACGTGGCCCCCGGCAACGGCGGCACGGCGGGCCTGGCGACCCACGTGGACCTGGGGGTCGAGGACGTCGCGGGGCTGACCGCCTATGCCCGCGAGGAGGACGTGGACCTGGTGATCATCGGTCCCGAGGCGCCCCTGGCGCTGGGGCTGGCCGACGCGTTGGCGGAGGCCGGCGTGCGCGCCTTTGGCCCCCGGCAGGCGGCGGCGCGGCTGGAATCCTCCAAGGCGTTCAGCAAGGATTTCATGCGCGAGCACGGCATCCCCACCGCCGAGTACGGCGTGTTCACCGACGAGGACGCGGCGCTGGACTACCTCGACGCCCATCCGGCCCCGGTGGTGGTCAAGGCGGACGGACTGGCGGCGGGCAAGGGCGCCTATGTCTGCATGACCGACGAAGAGGCGCGTCAGGCGGTGGAGATGATCATGCGCGTGCGCCTCTTTGGCGACGCGGGGAACGCCGTGGTCATCGAAGAGTTCCTCACCGGCCAGGAGGTCACCGTGTTGGCCTTTAGCGATGGGCGCACCGTGCGTCCCATGATCCTGGCCCAGGACCACAAGGCGGCCTACGATGGCGACCGCGGCCCGAACACCGGCGGGATGGGCGCCTATGCGCCGGCGCCGCTCCTGGAGGCAGAGACCCTGCAGCGGGTGGTCGACGGCGTCCTGCAGCGAGCGGTGGACGGCCTGGCGGCGGCGGGGACGCCCTACGTCGGGGTCCTCTATGCCGGCCTCATGGTCGAGGGCGGGGAGTACCGGGTGCTGGAGTTCAACTGTCGCTTTGGCGATCCGGAGGCGCAGGCCATCCTGCCCCTCCTGGAGACCGACCTCGTGGACGTGTTGGAGGCCTGCGTCGAGGGGCGCCTGGACGAGGTGGAACTGGCCTGGCGGCCGGGGGCCTGCGTCTGCGTGGTGATGGCCTCGGGCGGCTACCCGGGGAGTTACCAGACCGGCCAC
>JAAZBQ010000670.1 GCA_012513725.1 Chloroflexota bacterium | reverse complement strand
GCCATGGCGTACGGGCACTCGCGGGCGGCGACCTCTTCAAAGCGCACCATGATCTCGTTCAGCCCGTCCTGCAGGGTGGCATCGAACGAGACGCTCTGGGGATCCTGATGGCAAAAGTGCTCCTGGCGATGCACGTGCGCGCCGTTGATCCACACATCCGCCGGACCGTTGGTGGTGAGCACCATCTGGACCTGCTGCTCGCCGGCGGACAGGAGGCCGGTGAACGCCCAGGAGCGTAGGTAATGGGTGGTGTGGTAGAACGCCGTCAGATCCACAAAGTGGTCGTCCAGCGTGCGGAAGGCACGCCAGCGCAGGTCCGCCCCGTCCAGTGAAAACGTCACCGTCTCAACCGGCTCGTGGTCGATGAGGGTATCCTCGGTAAAGTAGTGGCGGGCGATCTGGAGTTTATAGTCCTCACCCTGGAACTGCTCCAGGTTCTCGACGTTGATCGCCTGGGGGCCCGCGTACAGCCATTGGTGAATATAGCCGTCGCGCAGGTCGTATTCTACATAGTACTTTTGCATGGGCGGAGACTCCTCCTGATGCGCTAAGAAGCACTTCTCTGTCGCGAATCTTGCCGGATTATACCGAGCATTGCTCATCTTGGCAACGCTCGTGACCTTGCTACCCCGGCGAGGAGGCGCGCGACACCGAACCTCGGGGGCCCTGCTTGCGGGGCCCCCGAGGTCGGGCATCCTCTCCTACTTGAGCCCCTCGGGCAGCATAGTCGGATACTCGAAATGGGCGTCCATGGCCCGGTTGTGGTCCAGGCCAAAGGTCTTTTCCATCACCTCCACCGCCTGGTCGTACGAGCGGGTCTGGTGGCTCTCCAAGACGTTGTACAGCATCATCGAGCGATCGCAGGTCTTGATGGCTTCCAGGGTGCGTTCCATCTGCAGCCACTCGGGGTAGATGCACTCCAGCATTATCTTCTTGGGCAGGGGCGGCACGCGCAGGGGCTGGATGCCCTTGATGTTCACCACCGCCGGCACCTCGACGGCCACGTCGTCGGGCATCCCCGGCAGCGCCCCTTCGTTGCGCACGTTCACCTGGAACTGCCCCTCGTTGTCGTTCACCAGGGCGTCGATGATCGGCACGTGCTGCTCGCGGGACTTTTCCTTGCCAAAGAGGTCCACCGGGCGGACCTTTTCGTCAAAGGCGGCCTTGGTGATGTCCGCGAACTTTTTCTCCTTGCCATCGATGATGCGGTCGCGGCCCACGGGGGTGTCGCCGCCGCCGATCGGCTTGCCGTACCAGCGGATGCGGGTTTCCGCGTCCACGTGGTACCACCAGCCGCCCCGCCGCGGGGTATCGCCGATGGGCATCAGGCCATACATCTTGTACTGGTGGATGGCCGAAGGCGACATCTGGGTCGGGATGCCCGCCTCGGTCTCTTGCGTTTCGGCCCAGTACTTTTCCGCCTCTTCCTCGATCCACTTGTCGATGAGAGGGTAGGCGTCCTGGCCCTCGTAGAAAAAGTCGGTGAGCCAGATGTTGTGGTTGAGGCCCGGCGCCTGCCAGGTGATCTTGGCCGGGTCCAGCCCGAGCGTGCGGGCGATGCCCAGGTAGCCGTAATGGCCGTGGCACAGGCCCACCATCTTGATGCCCGTCTCGCGGGTGACGGCGGTGGTGCCGTCGAACACGGGGTTGCCGGCCTGGATGATCCAGGCATCCGGGCAGATGCGCTCCATGTCCTGGGCGATGCTGAGCATCAGCTGGATGTTGCCCGTCATCGAGTAGGGCAGGCCCGTGCGCCCATAGTGGTAGCCCCTGGCGTCGGCCAGCTCGCGCTCGGCGCGCATCATGTACTCGTCGGTGACCGTGGCGGTGTTCACCACGAAATCCGCGTCCTGCAGCGCCTCCTGGCGGTTCAGGGTCTTGCCAAAGGTGAGGTCCGAGCCGAGGTCCTCGCCGAACCGCGTGGCCAGGTTGTAGATCGCGTTCAGCCGGCCCTCATGGATGTCCATGAAGGTGATGTGACTGCCCGCCAGTCCATCGGTCAGGCAGATGTCCTTCACCAGGGCCAGTGAAAAGACGACACTGCCGGCTCCGATGACGGTGACCTTGACGGGTGTACCCATGGTGTCCTCCTAGCATGCTCTATCAACAAGGCAATCACCTGGCCGAGGCCCGCCCGGCAACCGCGCCAGGAAGGTCAAGTCGTGCGGCGTGCTGTCGTGTGGGTCGGCACTGGGGCGCATCGTAACACCTTGTCCGCAGGGATGCAAGGTGGCGCGTACCAGGCTCCAACCGGGGCCTGCGTAGCGGACGCTCCCCTTTTCAGGCCGTGTGCCGACACCACCAATCGGAGCAGGCGCTCGTGACCCCACGGCACGGCGGAGTGGCATTCTTCGCTCCGACGGTCCGGTGGGAGCGGGGGCTGTGTGGGGCAAAGATGGCTAGAGGCCAAGCATGCAACGCCTGCCAGGTCGCCGGCCCGGCATCGGGAGGCCGAAGGGGGGGCGCAAAGCACCGCCGAACCTAGGCGCCCAGGAGCGGCGCTGCTACTCCGATCAACACCGCCGAGACAAGGCCCACCAAGCCAGCCGAGGCCAGCCCCAGGAGGAAAGGCCGAGCGCCCAACTTTTTCAGCGCCTGGAAGCTAGTCCCCAAACCCACGCCGGCCATTGCGAGCGCGAGCGCCATGCGGGCGCCGGCGCTCAGCCCCGCGATGAGGTCGGCCCACACCCCTGCCGACAGAAGCCACAGCGCGCGGCCGCCCCCCAGCGTCGTGTCGCCCAGCGTACGCAGCAGGGCCAGGAGCAAGAATCCCAGGACGAACGCCGGCAGGTGCCGAACGAAGCCCCTCGCCTCGCGGGCGCCCTGCGCGGTCTGCTCGTGGCGCCGCGCATAGACAAAGGACACCAGCGGGATCACGGCGGCAAGCAGCGTGTTACGCACCAGCTTGGCCACCACTGCAATCTCGCCGGCCGTCGGTGAGAACCCAGGGTACTGCGCATCGTACATCAGTCCGGCGGCGGTGGCCTGCGCCGTGTCATGGATGGCCGTGCCGAGCCACAAACCGGTCATCATGCTGTTGCCCGCAAAGAGAGCCGGCGCGACGAATGGGTAGATGAGCATCGCCAGCAGTCCAAAGAGCGTGATGTTGGCCACCGCGTAGCTGACTTCCTCATCGGTGGCATCGATCGCCGGAGCCGTGGAGACGATGGCCGAGACGCCGCAGATGGAGGTCCCCACTGCCGTCAGGATCCCCAGACGCTCCGGCAGGTCCAGCCTGCGCGCCACTGCCCACACGAGGTACAGCGCCAGGCCCACGATGACGAGCACCAGCGGCAACGCCCAGAGACTGATCTGCAGCACATCCACCATGCTGAGGCGCATGCCCATCAAGATGATGCCCAGGCGGAGCACCTTCTTGACCGCAAACGAGATCCCCGGCTGCAGGATCTCGAGTTCGCCGAGGGAGTTCCGGATGAGCAGGCCGAGCACGATAGCCAGGGTAATGTCGCTGACGGGGCTCTTGGTAAAGCCCAGCAGCCGTAACCCGATAAACTCCGCCAGCCAACCCGCCGCCCAGGCCACGGCCGCCGACACCAATACGCCTGGGAGCAGGCGGTGCAGATCGCGAACTCGCACACCGAACAGCGCGCTCTCCACCGGATGCAGCCGATAGGTGACCTGAGCCGACATCGTCTATCGCTCCTACAGTGTACCGATGGATGCTGGAGCGGCCTCCACCATCCTGCCCCGCGCAGCGAGCCTGCCGCGTACGGCTTTCCTGCCGCGTACGGCT
>JAAZBQ010000669.1 GCA_012513725.1 Chloroflexota bacterium | reverse complement strand
GACAGCTTGCACAGGTGCGGCGTCCGCTCCGAGAAGGCGTTCAGGTCGTCGAGGTCCACCGCGTACCCGGCCTCGTGGGCGATCGCCAGCAGGTGCAGGACCGAGTTCGTCGATCCGCCCATGGCCATGTCGGTGGAGAACGCGTTGTGGAACGCGTCGGCGGTGAGGATATCCGAGGGGGTGATGCCGGCCTCCAGGAGCCGCATGGCCTGGGCGCCCGCCTCCTTGGCCAGCGCCAGCCGCCCGGAGGCGACCGCCGGTATGGTGCCGTTGCCGGGCAGGGCCATGCCCAACGCCTCCGTGAGGCAGCCCATCGTGTTCGCCGTGAACATCCCCGCGCACGACCCGCACCCGGGGCAGCACTCCCGCTCGATGCGCTCGGCCTCCTCGGCCGAGATGGTGCCCTTGGTGGCCTCGCCCACGGCCATAAAGGCACTGTTCAGGTCTAGCGCCTGGCCCCCGCGACGCCCGGCCAGCATCGGCCCGCCGGTCACCACCACGGTGGGGATGTCGATCCGCGCGGCGGCCATCAGCATGCCGGGGACCACCTTGTCGCAAGAGGGGATGAGGACGAGGGCGTCAAAGGCGTGGGCGAGGGCCATGGTCTCCACGGAATCGGCGATCAGTTCCCGGGAGGCCAGGGAGTACTTCATGCCCTGGTGGCCCATGGCGATCCCGTCGCACACGGCAATGGTGTTCGCCTCGAACGGCGTGCCGCCGGCCATATAGACGCCGGCCTTGACCGCCTCGGCGATCTGGCGGAGGTGCATGTGGCCGGGGACGATCTCGGCAAACGAGGAGATGACGCCGATAAAGGGCCGGTTCATCTCCTCGTCGGTGCGCCCGAGAGCGCGCAGTAGCGAGCGGTGGGGGGTGCGTTCGAGTCCGCGTTTGACGGCGTCGCTTCTCACGGGTCGTGCTCCTTTTGGTGAACCTCTGGGCAGCCACACGGCGGGGCAACAAACTGCCGGCCGCTGGTAGGGGCGCCACGCACCCGCTACCGGGTCCACCTCTTTGAGGACACTTGGAGACGACGTCGTTCCGCGGAAACTCTCCGGACAAAGAAGGGGGCCTCACCCGGTTGGGTGAGGCCCCCTTTTGGCTCTGCGTTCGCTATGACCCTAGCGAGAGCGCCTCCCAACCGGCAATGGCTCCTCAATAACGAGGAGCGCTACTAGGACCAGAATAAGGCTGCCGGACAGGTGCTGAGTGTGCATCGCGTTCTCGCTTCCCTCGGGCGATGTTGCGGCAAGCATATCACAGGGGTAGGGGTTTGTCAACATACTCATCAAGCCGCTCTCTCGGGGTGTAGCGGGCTGCCTCCCAGCGGCTGGGGTCGGCCGCGTCGCCGTGGACGGTCTGGTCGTCTCTCTTCGCCGCTCCACGTTGACGCTTGCCCCCGCCCGTGGTAGAATCGCTCCCGGAAAGAGTGGAAGCCATTCGAAAGTAAACGAAAGTAGCGCATGAGCCGTCGCCTCTCGCGACACGAACGCCTGGAGTGGATCGCTCAGCGCTTGGGGGAAGCCGGTTTCGTCTCCGTCGCTGAGCTTTCCGGCGACTTGGGCGTGTCTGCCGTCACCGTGCGCGCCGATCTCGACCGCCTCCAACGCGCCGGGCGCCTGATCCGCACCCACGGTGGGGCGTTGCCCGCCGCCGAAGACGAGAGCGCCCTGTCGTTCACAGTCCGCCAGCGCATCCATATGGCCCAGAAGGAGCGCATCGGCCGCGCGGCGGCCGCCACCGTCGCCGATGGTGAGGCCCTCATCCTGGACGCCAGCACCACGGCGCTCCAGGTGGCCCGCTACCTGCTCCCTCGCCACGACCTCACGGTCCTCACCACCGGGCTACACGTGGCGCTCGAGCTCTTGCGCTCGCCGGGCATCACGGTCATCATGCCCGGAGGCCCCCTCTGGCATGAGGCGGCCTCTGTGGTCGGCGATTGGGAGTGCCAGGCCCTGGCCGATGGGAACTTTCAGCGGGGGTTCTTTGGCGGGCGGGGGCTATCGCTCGAAGAAGGGCTCACCGACGCGCATCGGCCCGAGGTGGACCTCAAGCGTCGCCTCGTGGCCAGCGTCCGCGAGGTGAACGTCGTCCTCGACGGCAGCAAGATTGGCAAGGTGGCTTACGCCTCCTGCGCCGGGGTCGAGGAGATCGATCGCGTGTTCACCACCCCCGAGGCCCCCAACGGCGGCGCGCCCGGCGCCCGGGCGTTCCAGGAGGTCATCGCCGGCTTGCGCGCCCGGAGCGTGCAGGTCGAGATCGTCTAGATCCCGCGCCGGCGGGTTACCCGGTTCACGACCAATGTAAAGGAGGAGCACCGTGCTGGACTGGAGAGAGCAGTATCGCGTGTTGGCCGAGAACCTGGCCGCCAAGGGCCTGGACGTCGCCGAGATCCGCGGCGCCCTCAAGGCGCAGCGCATCGAGACCCCCTCGTGGGGCTATGGCGATTCGGGTACCCGCTTCAAGGTGTTCCCGCAGGCGGGCGCCGCGCGAACGGCCTTTGAAAAGCTCGAGGACGCCGCCCAGGTGCAGCGCTTTACCGGTATCACCCCTTCGGTGGCGCTGCACATCCCCTGGGACCTGGTCGACGATTGGTCCGCCCTGCAGGATCACGCCGCGTCCCTCGGCCTCACCCTGGGCGCCATCAACCCCAACCTGTTCCAAGATGAGGACTATAAGCTCGGTAGCCTGACCCACCCCGACGCCCGCGTGCGAAACAAAGCCATTCAACACTGCCTCGACTGCATCGACATCGCGAAGACACTGGATTCGGACATCATCAGCCTCTGGCTGGCCGACGGCACCAACTACCCCGGCCAGGATTCCTTCCGCCGCCGCAAGCGCCGGCTGGAGGACGCCCTGCGCACCATCTACGAGGCGATGCCCGCCCCCATGCGGCTGCTCATCGAGTACAAGTTCTTCGAGCCCGCCTTTTACCACACCGACCTCGGCGACTGGGGCACCTCGCTGCTGATGGCCCAGAAACTCGGCGAGCGCGCCCAGGTCCTCGTGGACCTCGGCCATCACCCCTTGGGCACCAACATCGAGCAGATCGTCGCCTACCTCATCGACGAGGAGCGCCTCGGCGGTTTCCACTTTAACTCGAAAAAGTTCGCCGATGACGACCTCACCGTGGGCTCCATCAACCCCTACGAGCTGTTCCTCATCTACAATGAGCTCATCGACGGCGAGCGCGACGAGAACGTGGAGATGAACGTCGCCTATATGATCGACCAGTCGCACAACGTCAAGCCCAAGGTCGAGGCGATGATCCAGTCCATCGTCAACTGCCAGATCGCCTACGCCCGGGCGCTGATCGTCGACCGCCAGGCCCTCGCCGAGGCCCAGGACGCCGGCGACATCGTCCGCGCCGAGGAGATCCTCCTGGATGCCTTCCGCACCGACATGCGGCCGCTCCTGGCCGCCGTCCGCGAGGAGATGGGCGTGGCGATGGATCCCCTGGCGGCCTACCGGAAGAGCGGCTACCTGGAAAAGGTCGCTGCCGAGCGCGGAGCGGCCGGTGGCGGCTCCGGGTATCCGGGGGCCTAGCGCCATGGCCAATTGCGAGATCGTCCTACAGGCCGTGGTGGACATGTCCCGGCGGCTCGGCGAGCCCGAGCGCGATCTGGTGATCCTGGGCGAGGGGAACACCTCGGGGCTCTGCGACGACGGCACCTTCTGGGTCAAGGCCTCCGGCACCGAGCTGCGCACCATCGACGCCAACGGCTTTGTCCGGGTGGCCCTGGAGCCCGTCGTGGCCCTCGCCGACCAACGGGGCCTCTCCGACGACGACGTCAAAGAGGCCCTGAACGCCGCCCGGGTGGACCCGGCGGCCACCCGGCACCCGTCCGTCGAGACGGTCCTGCACGCCCTCACCCTCTCCGAGGCGGGGGCCCTGTACGTCGGCCACACGCACCCGGTGGCGGTGAACGCCCTGGCCTGCTCCCAGGCCATGTTGGGTGACCCGCCCGGGCGCCTGTTTCCCGATGAGATCGTCGTCTGCGGCCCGGCGCCCCTCCTGGTT
>JAAZBQ010000668.1 GCA_012513725.1 Chloroflexota bacterium | reverse complement strand
CCCCCACCCCCGAGTACGCGTCCAGCAGGGTCTCCGTGCCGGTCAGCGCCAGGTAGCGCCCCGCCGCCTCGATGAGTCGTTCCGCCTGGCGGGTGTTCACCTGGAAGAACGAGTCCGCCGAGACCCGTAGCCGCCTCCCGGCCAACTCTTCGACCAGGTGCTCCCGCCCGGAGAGCACCCGGAGGCCGCCCGGCCCCCGGTACAGCCACGACGCCCCACTCCCCCGGGGCGCCCGCGGGGGACGGCGCCCCCGCCCCTCGAGGATCACCATCCGCTCACCGGTTTGGGTTCCCGCCCGGAGGACGACGCGCTCCAGGGAGGCGTGGTGGCGGGCCGCCACGGTGCTTGCCCGGCCGTGCCAGGTCTCCTCGATGAGCGGGTCGGTGATCAGGCAGCGGGCGATCGGCACGATCCGTTCCGCGCTCCCCGGGCCACTCCCGGCGGCCTGATAGCCCAGGCGCCCCCGGCCATCCACCCCAACCTGGACGTGGTTGCGGTACGCCCAGGGATCCTCCATCCCCAACGTCTCGAGAACCCGGGGCGCGGTCTGCCGGCCGATCCGCTCCAGTTGCGCGGTGACGACCCCGCGTTTGAACGCCCGCTGCGCCGCGTAATCCATGTGCTGGAGCTGGCAGCCGCCGCAGACGCCGAAATAGGGGCAGGGGGGCGACACCCGGGAGGGGGAAGGCTCCAGGATCTCGACGATCCGCCCCCGGGCGAAGCGCTTGCGCCGCTGGACGATCTCGACCCGCACGCGCTCGCCGGGGATGCCATAGGGGACGAACACGGCCAGCCCCTCGTGGCGGCCAACCGCATCGCCGCCGTGGGCCAGGTCATCGAGCGTCAGGTCAATCCTCTGGGGCACGGTTCGAAGCACCTTTCCTGGGGTGTGATTTGGCGAATCTACCATTGTAGTAGAGTGGCGTCAATCCGCCGCGGGAGAAGAGGAACGCAGAGACGCAGAGCGAGGGACGCAGAGACGCGGAGAAGAAAACGAAAACGCGATGCAAGGGGAGTAGATTAGGAGAAGCAGAAGACCACTGCTGTCACCCAAGTGAGTGAGGGATCTCTGGCGCACGTGAACGCAGGCCCACGATAGCAAGTGCCTACCGGTATGATCCTGCATATCGCCATTTTTATGATTTTGGCATGTTTTTATACATATGCGTCTCTGCGTCCTACCTCTGCGTCTCTGCGTCCCTCTTCTCCGCACTCAGGATGATCGCCTGGCCGCCGCGGGCGCGCATGGCGACCTCGAGCACCGCGTCGGCGGTTACCCCCTCCCGCGCGATGTGGACGTCGGTGATCGCCCCGGGCTCGGGGGCGTCGCAGAACCGCGCGGCGGTGTAGCGCACGCCGGGCTCCAGGAACCCCAGCGGCAGGGAGAGCGTGCGCGGCTCCTCGTTCGTCAGGCAGCCGACGTACCACTCTCGCCCCTTGCGCCGGGCGATGACGGCGTACTCGCCGATGCGCCCGTCCAGCACCCGGGTCTCGTCCCACACGGTGGGCACCCGCTCGAGGAACTCGAACTCGGGCTCGCCCCCGTACTGGGCCGGCCGGTCGTACCACCAGACGAACTGCAGCGGGCTAAAGATCGCCACGGTCATGGCGAACTGGTGGG
>JAAZBQ010000667.1 GCA_012513725.1 Chloroflexota bacterium | reverse complement strand
AAGGGCTGAGCGTTCGCCAGGCGCTCGGTGTCGGTGACGAACCCCCAGCACTGCCGGGTGTTGAACAGCACCGCCTCCTTGCAGTAGGCCGGGCTGGACGTGGCGGTGGCGTCCTCCAGCAGCACCACGTTATAGTCGCGAAAGTAGGCTTCCTCCATCGTGGTGGTCACGCACTGGTCCGTGTTCACGCCCCCAAAGTAGAGGGTGTTGATGCCCTGGGTGCGCAGGACCTGGTCGAGGTGCGTCCCGTGGAACCCGCTCATCCGCACCTTTTCGATGCGGATGTCGTCCTCGCTCATGTACGGGAGCAACTCGCCGACGATCTCGGCGTTCCAGGAGCCCCCGGTGAGCACCTTACCCCGCTCCAGATCCTCGCCGATCCCCGCCTGATCGAGGTCGTGCTTGAACGAGTACAGCGTGGGGGCGCCGAGGTTGCGTAGATCCTCGCGGTTGTGCCAGTACACCCAGATCACCCACATCCCATAGCCGCGCACCACGTCGATGGCCCGCTGGATGCCCGGGATCGCCTCTCGACAGGCGCGGTAGTCCAGGCCGGAGGCGTCGGTCCAGCCGCCGGGGGAGCAAAAGTCGTTCTGCATGTCGATGAGCACCAGGGCGCCGCGGTCGGGGTCGTCGACAAAGGGCTTGAGTTCCGCGTCCCACCGAAAGAGTCGGCCCCGGGTGTGGTGGGGTGAGAGGTGGACATAATCCTCGTACAGGTACCAGCGATCGGCGCTGGCCGCTAGTTGCACGCCGCCATCGTCGGTGGGCGCATAGATTCGGCGCTTCCGGTCTCGCGATTTCCTCGGCGAGTCGTCCATTGCCTTCCTCCCTTCATCCTGAAACCCAATGACTGGCCCCGCACAGGCGGTGGACCGCGCCTGTGCGCAACGGAGCGCGTCGATGCGGGCCGCGAGGCCCGACCGTGCGAGGAGGGGCAGGGGTGTAGGCGAAGGGTGGCAGGTGGCGAGCGGGGCGGTGCCAGAAGGAGCACAGGTGCAAGGGGCCCCGGCGCGGGCGCATGTGGCCGGGCCGGGGCCTGGGGTCTGTTGGACGCCGGGGATCAGTCCCAGCGGCGACCCCTCCCGTGGCGGTGGCGCGAGGCGCCCACCAGGCCGAGCAGCACGCCCCCAACCGACGTGGTAAAGGACACGAACCCCAAAAAGTAGGTGGGGGTGAGCATGTCCAGCACCATCAGCAGGGGCAGCGCCACGCCGATGAGCACCAGCGCCAGCCCGATCAGGATAATGTAGAGTGGGTCCATGTGCACCTCATCGGTATAGCCAGCAGGCGACCAGGTGGTTCGCGTCCGGCTCGAACTCGGGGGGCTCCTGGACCTCGCACAGTCCCTCGATGCACTGCGGGCAGCGCGGATGGAACCGGCAGCCCGGGGGCGGCGCTACCAGGCTTGGCGGCTCGCCCGGCGGCACGTCGCGGTAGATCTTTGCGTTGCGGGCGTCGGGGTCGGCCGTGGCCGCCAGGAGCGCGTGGGTGTACGGATGTCGCGGGTCGCTGAGAAGCGAGCGCACCGGCGCCTTTTCCACCACTTTGCCGGCGTACATGACGAAAATGCGCTCGGAAAAGTAGCGCACGGTGGAGAGATCGTGGGTGATGTACATCACCGCCAGATCGTGGGAGGTCTGCAGCGCCCGCAGGAGCTTGAGGATCTCCACCCGGACGGAGGCATCCAGCATGGAGACCGGCTCGTCGGCGACGATGAGCCGGGGTTGCAGGAGCATGGCCCGGGCGATCACCACCCGCTGCTGCTGGCCGCCGCTCAGCATGTGCGGGAACTTGGTCAAAAAGTCGTTGATCGGTGTGAGCTTGACCTCCGTCATCGCCCGTTCGATGCGCGGCAGCCGTTCGGCGGCCGGCACGCCGTGGACGATGAGGGGCTCCTCGAGCGCCCGCTGGACGTTCATAAAGGGCGGTAGGGCGCCAAAGGGGTCCTGCTGCACGTAGCCGATCTGCGAGCGGTACCACTTGAGCCCGCTCGTCTGCATATCGCTCACCTTTTGCCCACGAAAGATCACTTCGCCGCCCGTCGGCTCGTAGAGGCCGAGGATGGTCTTCATCAGGGTCGACTTGCCGCACCCCGACTCTCCGACGACGGCGATCGCCTCGGCGTTGGCCAGGTCAAAGGACACGCCGTCTACGGCGCGCACCGACCCGGCGTGCCCGAACGCCCATCGTCGCAACTCGAAATGGACCCGCAGGTTCCGCACCCGCAAGATCGGCTCGTTGACGACTTCTGCAATGGGTACATCGGGCGCCGTGGGTTCCAAGATCTCTGGACTGCGTTCTGCCGACATGCTATTTCCCCCGTCCCTGGCGCTCCGCCAACTCGGAATACAGCCAGCACTTGACCTGGCCGCCGTTCTCGGTGAACAGCGGCGGTTCCTCATCGCAGGCCGCAAAGCGGCTGGGGCAGCGCTCGGCGAACCGGCAGCCCGTCGGCGGATCCAGCAGGCTTGGCGGCTGGCCGGAGATGAACTCGGGCTCCTGATCGGCCCGCAGCCGAGGCACGCTGGCCATCAGCTTCTGGGAGTATGGGTGGAGCGGCGCAGAGTAAAAGTGCGTCGCATCGTTCACCTCGACGATCTGGCCCGCGTACATGACGGCGACCCGATCGGCCAACTCGCTGGAGGTGGCGATGTCGTGGGTGATGAGGATGTAGGAGGCCTCCATCTCGGCCTTGGTGCGCTTGAGGACGTTCATGATGTTGGCCTGGGTCAACACGTCCAGGGCCGAGGTGGGCTCGTCGAGGATGATGAGATCGGGCGAGGTGACCAGCGACATGGCGATCGCCACGCGCTGGCGCATCCCGCCGCTCAGTTCAAAGGCGTAGCGGTTGGCAAAGTCGAGCGGCACGCCGACGTGCTCGAACATGCGGTGGACCTGGAGCATGGCGTCGGCCCGTTCGATGCCATAGTGGGTCATCATCGGCTCGGCCACCTGGTCGCCGACCCGCAACACGGGGTTCAGCGAGTTCATCGCCGCCTGGGGCACCATGGAGAGCTTGACCCAACGGACATCGCGGCGGAAATCCTCATCGCCCAGGCGCATGATGTCGGTCCCGTCGATGCGGACCTGCCCCGTGTAGCGATGGACGTTGCGCGGCAGGAGCCTCAAGAGTGCCTTGGCCAGCGAGGTCTTGCCGCACCCCGATTCGCCGAGGATGACCATCGCCTCACTGCGTTGCATGGTGAGGTCGACGCCGTCTACCGCCTGCACGACGCCCTTGGAGGTGCGAAAGTGGAGCACCAGGTCTTTGATATCCAGCAAGGAGTCGTCTGGCATGCTAGAGCTCCCTCAACCGCGGGTTAAAAATCCGGTCCATGGCAAAGCCGAGCAACGCAAACCCCAGACCGGTGAGCATCAGGAGCGCCGCCGGTTCGAGCATCCAATAATACCACCCCTGGAACAGCGCCCCGTTATCTCGTGCCTCGCTGATCAGCTTGCCCCAAGTGGGCAGGATCGGGTCGCCGAGCCCCAACTGGGCTAGCGACGCCTCCAGGAACACGTAGGTGGGGATCAACACCACCAGCTGGGGGATCAGCATGGGAACGATGCGCGGCAGCATATAGTACACGATGATGCGCATGTTGCCCGCGCCGTACGCCCGAGCCGCCTCGATGTACGGCGACTCTTTCACCTGCAGGAACACGGCCCGGTAGGTCTTGATGCTGGAGCCAAAGAGGCCCAGCGCAATGACGACGCCGAGGATGACCCAGATGCTGCGGTTGTACAGCGTGCCCACCATGATCAGGATCGGCAGGAAGGGCAAGATCATGTTCAGCTCGGTGACGCGCTGGATGGCCGAGTCGGCCCAGCCCCCGAACCACACGCCGATGGCCGCGATGACCATCGTGGTGACCGTGGTGCCCAGGGCGGCCAGCAGGCCGAACGGCAGGGCGATCGGCGTGCCCCACAGGAGCGCCACCGTCAGATCGCGCCGGCGATGGTCGGTGCCGGCGATGCCGTGCACCTGCCCGTGGAGCACCATCTTGGCATCCACGTCCGAGTCGGGCTCGAACAGGTACACGTCGACGACCATCTGATAGGTGCCAGCGAGGGGGCGGGGAGGGTCCTCGTCGGGGACGGCGAACAGCCCGATCTCGGGCGACAGGCCCCCAAGGCGGCGCTGGAGACGGCTCTCAAAGACGGGCCGGAAGGTCTCGGCCGGCCGCACCGAGAGGTCGCCCATGCGCACCTCGCGGCCGTCGGGCGTGACCCAGGTAAAGGAAGCGTGCGGGCGCTTTTCCTCAAACTCTGCGGTCAAAAAGACCACCAGATCCTGCGGAAAGCCCTCATAGTCATAGTCAAAGGGAAAGGTCAACGTCAGGCCGGTGCCGCCCTCCTCGTCCACCGTCTTGGTGGCCGTGCCATCGGCAGTGCTCAGGATGATGCTGCGGGGGCGTCTCTCCGACGTGAACCAATCGGTCCAGATGGGCTGGGCGTTCTTGGGGTACTCGGCCCATATTTCCTCACCGCCGCGCCAGAGGCGGATCGCCTCCCGGTAGGGCATGCTGATGATCGCGTACAGGGCCAACGCGATGAGGCCCAGGACGACGAGCAGACCGGCGATGGCCGATGGATAGCGAGTGAGTTCTCGCAGGGAGCGCGTTATTCTGCTCATGCTGTATCCCGGCCTCCCCCGATCTTGACGCGCGGGTCCACCAGTACGTAGATAAAGTCTAGCACGAACACGGTGACGGCCAGCAGGTACGCATAGATCACCGTGTTGCCGACGATCACCGGCGTATCATAGATGTTGATGGCCTGGTTAAAGAGGCGCCCGAGGCCCGGCCAGTTGAACACCGTTTCCAGGATGATGGCCCCCGTCCAGAGCGTGATGAGCATCAGGGCAAAGTTGGTGATGATGGTGGGCAACGTGGGGCGCAGGATGTACAACCGCTCGATATCGCGAGACGAGAGGCCCTTGGCCTTGGCCATCTCGACGTAATCTTCACTGGAGTAGATCAGAAAAAAGGTACGCCAGGCATAGATACTGCTAAAGACGGAAGATATCACCATGGCAGACACGGGCAACACCATGTGGCGCGCCACGCTGAGGGCGTATTCCATCTTGTCGGCCGGCGGAGGCGCCTTGACCATGCCTCCGTAGGGGAGGAAGCCCCATACCGCAGCAAAGAACAGGATCAGAAACAGTCCGTAGAACCAGGCGGGTGCAGCAGAGGTCGGTGACAGCGCGATGATGGCCTGATCTAGCAGGCTACCATAGCGACGCGATAGGAACAAGGCCATCGTGACGCTAAAGAAGAACAGGAAGAGGTTTGCCGTGGCAAAGAGTAGCAACGTCGGCGCAAGCCGCTCCAGGATGATGGAGCGCACCTCCCGGGATCCGCTGTCGGACGTGAGGTGTTCGGCCTTGCCCAGGTTCAGCGTCAGGGCGTTGCGTAGGAAGGCAAAGCTGCGCAGGATAAAGGGCTGGTCGAGCCCAAAGCGTTCCTCGGCAATGCGCACCTGCTCGTTGATCAGCCGGTTGCGTTCGGCGAGGGGCAGCCTGCGCATCTCGGTGTCCATGGACATCGCCATGGCGATACTCTCGCGGATCTGGCCGCGGCGGATGTCATCGACGGCGCCGCCCATATTCGCGATTAGGATGGTAAAGTAGACGGCGATGACCACGGTGATCAGGAGCAACACCGCTCGGACGGCGGTGTACCTGGCCACACGGGCCAGGGCGCCGGCTCGTCCCCGTTGCACCTCTGGGCCAGTGCCCTCTACCTCGGGGTATGGGGATGCTTCGGCCATTCCGCTCTCGCTTTCTGTATGGGCCTATAGAGTCAGGGGTGGGGCAAAGCCCCACCCCTGAACATCAAGCGTACACTGCTTACGGGGCCACCACGAACTGGACGGCCTCAAAGCTAGGAACCGCGACGAACTTGGAGACCACGACGGCCTCGAGACGGCTGGAGCCCTCGGGCAGCGCCTCTGTCATCTCGGCGTCCAGGACGATCTCCCACAGCCCGTCCTCCACCGGCTCGGCAGCCTCGCTGGCCGCGAGCTCACCGGCAGAGTCGAACACCAGGAACTTGACTTCAGAGATGTCGTCCGCGGGGTAGGGCTCGCCCTCAAAGGTCACCCACACCTCAAAGACGGCCTCCTGACCCTGGTTGATCAGGCCCGGCCCATCCAGCTCCACCTCGGCGATGCGCGCCTCGGAGAACATGGCCCACCGGCTAGCCGAGTCGGGATAGTCCTCAAAGCGCTGCAGCACCACGGTCTTTTCCACGGGGAAGGCCCGCTCGAGGTAGAACGGCCCGGTGCCCACCAAAAAGTGGCCCATGGTATCGTACCACTCTTGGGCGTTGGCGAACCGCGCGGCGATTTCGTCCTCGGGGACGAACTCACCCAGGGTGGCCGCGTAGGGGATGGTGCCGTCCGCGCTGGCCTCGGCCAGGTGAGACGCCAGGATCTCCATGCTGGGCCCCGCGATGAGCGAGAGCCACTCGGTGTCCATCTTTTCAGACTTGTCGGCCGAGAAGGCGAGCTCGCCCGCTTCCTCCGCCATCAGGCCCAGGGCCAACGTGTGCCAGGCGCCCTGGCCCTGGCTAAAGTACGGCCACCAACTATCGATGCTCATCTCCGCATCCATCTGGTAAAAATCGCTGTAGGTCTCGATCACCAGCGGATCCTCGGAGACGATCTTGACGCCCCTGAACGAGGAAATGAAGGAATCGAACGCCGGCACCATGGCCTCGTCAAAGTACGGGCTGTCTTCCTTGGCCTGGTCAAAGGTCAGGATCATGCCCATGAGGATGTCGCCGATGGAAAAGTTGCTGCCGTCGTGCCACTTGACCGCCTCGTAGAGGTCCTCGGGATAGTACACCACGCTCTTGCGGAGCGCCGTGACCGGCTCCTCGTTCACCTCGCCGGCGGTCAGGAAGCGCTGCTCGGTAGCATCCCAGTCCACCCAGGCGTCGTCGGGGACGGTGATCTCGGCCTCAAACGACAGGTCCACCCAGTCATGCGTAGCAAAGACGGGCAGGCCCTCCTGCACGATGACCTCGGCGCTCTCCAGCCGGCGCGGCCAGAAGAGACCCGTGTACGGGTCGTACATCGTGGCCATCTCGCCCGTGCCGCGGATCAGCATCATGTCATAGATCCAGTTGGTCCCCGCGATCGGGTTCCAGGGCTCCGTCAGGATGCTGGGCATGGCGATGGTCAGCTCGCCGCCAACCTCGCCCTCGCGCCGGATGGTCGGGGCCCACAGCCAGGCGCCGCTGACGCCACCGTAGAGGTCGGCCGCCACGGTGATCTCGTTGCGCTTGGGCGTGATCGAGGCGCGGTCGCACAGCCAGATGCGGATCGAGTCCTCGAGGGCGAGGTCCATCGCCCTTGACATCATATCGTAGCGCTCGTCGAGCGTCGTAAAGGCGCTCTGATCGAGGCGCTGCGCGACGTCGTAGAACTCTTCGGTGTTCTCATAGGCTTGCCAGAGGGTGTAGGGCAGGCCCATGTCCGTGTAGAAATAGGCAAAGTTCGTGGAGAGGTCCCGCGGGACCACGGTGGTGACCCAGCCGCCCGTGTAGATGTGGAAACCGCCTTCGGTGGGGTCTCCCTGCATCCAGATGGGCGAGGCCTCGGCCGCCGTCTTATAGTCGCGGAACGTGGTGAATCCGGCGTCCTCCAGGATGTTGGCGATATAGTCGCCGATATCCCGCCGCTCATCCTCGGTGCGGATCAGGACGATGATCTCGACCGGCTCGCCGTTGTAGGTCCAGACGTCGTTCTCGAGGGTGGCGCCCAGGGCCTCCATCTCGGCCGTGATGATCTCAACAGCCCGTTCTCGGTCGTGGGCGTACTCGTTCTCGATCGCCCGGGCCACATCGGCCATCATGGCATAGTCGTTCGAGGCGTTGTTGAACGGCAGCCAGCGCGGCGCCGCCATGCCGCCCATGATCTCCTGGGTGATGTACTCGCGGTCGATGAGCCAGTTCATCGCCTCGCGAATGGCGGGCACGGCGAAGGGGTTCAGGCGCCCGTCGTTGAACTCGGGCCCGGAGGGGTTGAGCGTCAACTCGTTGTACGAGCCAAAGGACTGGTAAAGGTCGAGGTTCGGCGATTCGTCGACCAGCCGGGCGACGTCGGCCGAGCTGACCGAGTACGCATAGAGGTCGATCTCGCCGGTTTCCATGCGGCTCACGGCGGCGTCGGAGGAGGGCTCCTCGATGACGACGACCGTATCCACCCAGGCGCCGGTGCGGTCTTCCTCGCCGGCGACAGGCTCGACCGGTTCGGCGGGCTCTTCCGTCGGCTCCGGCTCTGCGGTCGGCTCGGGCTCGGCCTCAGCCGGGACTTCTGTCGGTTCGGCAGGGGCCGCGGTGGGCTCTGCCGCGGGCGGGGCCGTGGGTTCGACGGGCGCCGCGGTGGGCTCGGCGGGAGGCGTGCCGCCGCAGGCGGACAACACCAGCGTGGCCACCAGCAGCAGGCTCAAAAGAGACGCGAGCGTGTTCCTGGACATGTCACTCTCCTTGCTAGAACGGTTGCTGCGAAGCGTACCCTCGCGCGCGTGCCAGGCCGCTCTGGGGGTGCGGTACCCCGCCAGGAGACCTGCTCGGGTACGTGGTATGAGCGCCCGCAAGACCTCCTTTCCTGCATCGGCAGGTGGTCGGCACGGTTATCTGACCTGTCGCGGTCGAGCGACCCCAGAGGGTCGCTCTCCATCGCGGCGCGCTTGGGCCGCGATGGCACTATCAGCCGTTCAAGATATCAGCGTGTCGTATAAAGGAAGCCGCAGGCTCTGCGTTACAACGATCTAACAAAGATGCAGGGCACACGCCAAGTGGCCACTGCCTATCGACTGCCGTTGCGGAGCCGGCGTGTATTGATGACCAGTATACTAGAATGCCGCATAGGGATCAACACCTGCTGCAGAGCGTGGGCCGGTTTGCCACGCATCGTGCGTGGTCGGGGCGCTTGTCGTCCGCCGGCCAGCGTTCGCCCCGGCCGAACCCGACCGCGCCGTGCTGGTCGATCAATCCTGCTGCTCGCGCAGGCGCCCCTCGTCGCCGGCGGAAAAGACGCCCACGTCGCCGGCACCCTGCTTGTCGGGGTTGATCCCCAGCGTCATGGCGGATAGCCTCAGCCGGAGCGTCTTGACGCTGTAGGGCGCCATCCGCACGGAGACCGTGTCGCCGGCCCAGCGCACGTCCTCAGACTCGATGGCGTCCTCGATGTGGTTCGTCTCCTCGCAGTGCGCCAGGGTGATCGGCAGCCGCAGGATCGCCTCCGTCGCGCGGCCCTCCGTCTCTTGCAGGCGGACGATGAACGGCGACCCCTGGCCCCACTCCTCTTCCTCCACCTTGAGTGCGGTCAGCACCACGCTGTCGGGCTCCAGGGTGAGGAACGACCAGGCGGGTGGCATGGCGTCCAGCACGCCCCGGGAGGTCCACGGCGGCACGATGCCGGCCCGGCGCAACTCCTGCTGGGCCAGCATTTGGAGGTTGAACTCCATGCCCCGCCGGACGGTCTTGGCCTCGCGCCATCCCTCGGCGTGGGGCAGGATCGCGTACTGCACTTCGTGGTAGCCCTCGTCGGCGCGGGGATCCAGGTCGTTGATGCCGCGCAGGACGGTCATGCGCATCACGTTGTCGCGCACGTCAAACCCGTAGCGCGAGTTGGTCAGCAGGCTGACGCCGTAGGAATCGTCCGAGACGTCCACCCAGTTCTGGGCGGGGGCCTCGGTGCCGTCGGCCGGGCGCACGATGTGGCCAAAAGGCACCTCAAAGGTGGCCTCGCCGCCATCCACGTCCGCGGGGACGGCCGCCTTTAGGCAGCGGTCCCGCTCATACCAGTAAACGCCCAGGCGCACGTCCACCCGGGCCAACCCCGCGTGGAGGATGACGTCTTGCACGAGGACCGAATCGCGAAAGCGGTACGCCGAGCGGATGATGCCGCGCACCGGGCCGCGCTCGACGACGCCCACCGATTCGGGGTCGTCCAGTTCTTCCACCTCGTCGGTGAGGACGATGCGCCAGGCGCTGGCTGCGCCCGTCTGCTCGCCGATCACCTGCAGCGAGGCCCCCGGGGCGGCGAGGGACTCCCGGTCGCTGCGCTTGTCATAGATGCGCTCCAGGCGCCCGGTTTTGCGGTTCACTTCCACCCGCAGGTAGGCGTTCTCCAGCGTGCTTGCGGATACGGAGAGGGGCTCCTCGGGCGCCGGCGCCTTGCGTTCCTCGTCCAGGCGGATCAGGGCATAGCCCATCGGGGGCACGTCGCGGACGGGAAGGAGCACCTCCGCGTCCCAGAAGGGGCCCCGGCGCTCGGTAGAGACCACCTGGACCGGGACGCTGCGGCCCTGGGCGTCGCGCATGGCCAGGTGACCCGGCTCCTTGGGCAGGCGGACGTGGGCGGTCACGGGCTCGCTGCGCGGCCACGAGAGGGGGTTGAACACCATCACCGGCGTGCCGGGTCCGCGGGTATCCACCCGGGCGCCGATCTCGGCCAGGGCATTGTGCAGCGTGGAGGCCATCGTGTGCATCACCACGTCATAGTCGGCGGCGTTGTCCTCGAACACTCCCGCCCGCGACGTGCCGGGCAGCTCGTCGTGGAACTGGTGGCGGAGGACGACCTTCCAGGCCTCGCGAAAGTCGACTCGGTCGTATACCGGCTTGCGCTGGAAGAATACCGAGATGGTGGCAAAGCGCTCGGCGGTGAGGAGCATGGTCTCCGCGAGGCGGTTCTGCTCTTTGTTGCGCGCCTCGGAGGTGAGCGAGCCGGTGGATCCGCCGCCCAGCTCGCCGCGGTAGACGGGCACCTCGGGCTGGGCCAGGAGCACCTCGCGGAAGAACCGCTCCGGCGTGGTGTGCTCCAGGCGGAGGTCAGGCTCCGTCTCGCGCATGATCTGCAGGTCCTGGAGGTCCTCCTCCCGGGGGCCCCCGCCGTGATCGCCCCGGCCGTAGAGGGTCAGCCGGGCGTTCATGCCGGTGAGCTCCTGCCAGCGATCGAGGTGCTCGAGGATCTGGGGCCCGATGTCGGCGTTGTAGCCGTACACCGGCGTGTAGGAGAGCACCTGGGACCCATCCGGCCCCTCCCACCAGAAGAACGGCATCTCGTCGGGCATGCCCCGGCCAAAGAGGAGATAGTCGAACCCACAGCCCTTCAGAATGGTGGGCAGGGTGTGGACGTGGCCGGAAAAGGCGTCCGGCGCCCAGGCCATGCGCACGTCGACGCCCAGCTCCTCGCGGGCGTAGCGCGAGCCGAGCAGGTGCTGGCGCACCATCGACTCGCCGGAAGGCATCGTGTGGTCGTACTCGCACCAGCCATCGGTGACGATCCAGCGCCCCTCGGCGATGCGCTCCTTGATTTGGCGAAAGAGGTCGGGGTAGAACTCGGCCATCGCCTCGTAGATGGCCAGTTGGCTCTGGACAAAGGTGAGTTCGGGGTACTCGTCCATCATGCGCAGCACCCCGCGGAACGTGTCCCGTGCGACCCGGTGCACCGTCTCGTTCCACTTCCACCGGTACCCGAGATCGATGTGGGCGTGCCCCACCAGGTAAATGGTCCGCTCGCCAGCAGTATCCGCCATTTCGGTACACCTCCCTTTGCGCAGAGGCGGCGCGCGCCGCCCTATCCTCGGTATTGTAGCGGCGGGGTGGTGGGGCGCAAGCGCCCCGGCCCGCGCCGGCGCGCTTGCCAGCGCAGGGCCCTGCCACGATACTTGAGGAAGGAGCAGGACCAGGAGGTGGACGGTGGCGGAGGGACAGCGTGCGGACGAGAAGCGGCCGGGCGGACGCCGTGCGTGGCGCGCCCGGCTGTACCTGTGGGCCACCCGCCGGCTGTACCACGAACTGGCCTGGGCCTACGACGCGGCGGCCTGGCTGGTGAGCCTGGGGCGCTGGTCGATCTGGCGCCGACAGGTGCTCGCCCACGTGCGGGGGCCGCGCGTTCTGGAACTTGGCCCGGGCACCGGGCACCTCCTGGCCGAGATGGCCGGCAGGGGCTGGCAGGTCGTGGGGCTGGAACCCTCCCTCCAGATGCAGCGGGTGATGGGGCGCACCCTGGCACGCCGGGGCGCGCGCGTTGCCCGGCTACGCGGGCGGGCCGAGGCGCTACCGTTCGCCGATGGTGCGTTCGATACCATCGTGAGCACGTTCCCGGCGCAGTACATCCTCTCGGCGGACACGTTCCGCGAGGCGGCGCGGGTCCTGTGCCCGGGGGGACGCCTGGTCATCGGGGGGCTATACGTGGAGGTCGATCGCGGACTGGCGAGGGTCGCGGCTCGTCTGCTGTACGGGGGGGCGTCGGTGCCCGGCGCCCTCGATCGGCTCGGGGCGCTGGCCGAGCCACACGGCCTGCGGATGTCCGTCGTGGCGCAAGGCGTCGCCGGAGCCCGCGTGCCCGTGCTGGTGATCGAGAGGCCAGGGGCTGCGCAGGGGAGGAGTGAGCCATGAACGGCGGGACCGACTGGTCGACGATGCGGGTGCGCCACAAGCCGGGAGCGGCCGTGGAGCGACTGGGCGCGGCCCATTGGCGGCTGGTGATCCCGGCCGGTCCGCCGGACGACTTTCGCATCGCCCAGTTGGACGACTATTCTCGGCTGTACCGCCGGCACCTGCGCTGGAGGCCGCCCGCCCACCTGGCGGTGCGGGCGCGCGCCTCGTCGCGAGGTCTGGCAGGCACCTGGGGGTTCGGCTGGTGGAACGACCCCTTTTCGCTGGGGCTCGGCAAGGGGGCCACCAAGGGCCGCCTGCCGGCGCTGCCGCAGACCGCCTGGTTCTTTCACGCCTCGCCCCCCAACCACCTGACGCTGCGCGACGACCTGCCCCACGACGGCATGTTGGCGGCGGCTTTCCGATCGCCGGCCGTCCCCTCGGAGTTGTTGACCCTCGGCGCGCCCCTGTTGCCCCTGCTGGCCCTGCCCCCCGCCGCCCGGCTCTTGCGGCGTCTGGCACGACGCCTCATCACCGAGGACGGGCGCCGTCTCGATCTGGACCCCACCGCCTGGCACGATTACCGCCTCGACTGGTGGCCGGACGGCCTGCGGCTCAGCGTCGACGGGGAGGTCTGCCTGGAGACGAACGTCTCCCCCCGAGCCCCGATGGGGCTGGTGCTGTGGATCGATAACCAGTACGCCGCCTACCCCCCGACGGGCCGGGTGCGGCAGGGGGCGCTGGCCACCCCGGAGCCGGCCTGGCTCGAGGTGATCCTGGGGTAGCGGCGCAGGGGGACGGGCCTTGGCGGCTAAGCCAAGGCCCGCGCGGTCCCCAGTGTGCCCCTACGCCACGTCCTGCTCGGCGTACTCCTCTTCGGCATCCCCATCCCCATCGCCATCCAGGTCGGCGCCACCCGCCCAGTGGGCGATCGAGGCGCTGGCGCGCACGGCGGCCTCGATCTCGTCGCGCATCTCGGGGTTCTCGCGGAGGAACTCCTTGGCGTTCTCGCGCCCCTGGGCCAGCCGCGTCTCCCCGTACGAGTAGAACGCTCCCCGCTTTT
>JAAZBQ010000666.1 GCA_012513725.1 Chloroflexota bacterium | reverse complement strand
TCGGCCGAGCGCTCGTGTATCGTGGTCTCTCCCAGCGCCTCCAGGCTGCTCCACGAGAGGTCACCGGGGTTCAACGTGTATCCATCCAGTACGACGATCTTCATGTGCCACTATCTCCTTGCCGCGCGAATCCCAATCGAGCACGGGCGATGCGCCGTGCACACACGCTGTGGGGCAGGCACAGCGGAACCTCCTGGCAGGGCGCTCAGGAGGCTCCGCGATGACGTCACCCTCGAGGTAGTATAGCGCGAGCGCTAGCCCCTCGCCAAGTCCAATGCCTGCTGCAGGCCAGAGAGCCGCTCGCTTCGCTCACGGGCGAACCGCTCGATGCCGGCCAGCACGTAGCGGGGCGAGAGCCGCGCCTCGTCGACCAGCTCGTCGAGGGCGCCGCCCTTGCGCCAGCGGTTGTCCCAGTCCGCCGAGAGGGCGTACTCTTCGGCCACCTTGTTGAACAGCCAGTCGTGCATCAGGGCCCGGGCCTGGGTGGTGATGACCATCGAGTCCGCCCGGTCGGCGGGGCTCAGCACCCGGTCGCGATAGTCGGCCGGCTGCAGGGCAAAGAGCTGCGGGCTCGTGGCGCACACGATCTTGGCGTTGATGCCGGCGCGCTCTAGGTCGGGGAGCACCTGCAGGACGCTGACCATGGCGCTGGTGCCCTGGACGATGACCGTGCCGCTGCGGGGCTCGCCGTCGCGGTAGTCGCGCACGACATAGGCGCCCCGGGCGGCCTCGAAATGCGAGGGCATGCCCAGCGCCTGCCGGTCGGGGATGGTGATCGGGGGACGGGTGAGGTGCAGCGCCACGATGGGCGCCTCCTGACGGAGCGCCGCGCCGAGCATGACGGGCACCTCGTTGTACTCCCACGGATGCAGGTTGATGACCGCCCCCGAGGGGAAGAGTTGGGTGACGCCCGGCGAGTAGATGCCGAAATGGGTGCGGCTATCGTCGGCGGTCTCCGGGCCCGAGTGGCCGGCCACCCACAGCACCTTGCCGAGCTTCCACTGGCAATCCTGGGCCATCTGGCTGTAGAGGCGCATCAGGCCGTACTTGAGATACGAGAACGCCCCGTACGTGGAAGCCACGCCGTAGAACCCGTCGAACTCGTTCTCGGGGTCCTCGGACAGGTTCACCGACGCCATCCCCACCAGGATGCCGGCGTTGGCGAACTCGGTGATCTCCTGGGGCAACAGGACGCCCTCCGGCGTGCCAAAGCGCTCGTACCATCCGTACCCGCAGAAATCGCCGTACTGCTCGGCAAAACCGGCCACCTGGGTGGAGCCCGCCAGGTCGGCGGAGCAGGCCATAAAGAGGGGCCGGTCGTACTCTTGGGCGCCCAAGGCGTTCACCCACGCCCCCCACTTGGCCAGCGCGGCGCGGTTGGCCACCTTGGTACCTGGCTCCACAAAGACGTCCGCCGGGTAGTTGCGATAGTCGTACAGCCGCTCGTCGCGATAGGGGTTGCCGCGCGCGCCGAGCCGGAAGGACGGCAGGCTCTCGGGCACGCTGTCGCCCAGCTCCACGAGGCGGTCGGCGAGATAGTCGACCAGGGCCTGGTCGCGGTGCAGGACGTCGATGACGACCTGGAGGTTGGCGCGGAACTCTTCCCGCTGGGCATCGGGGTCGGTCGGGGCGCAGCCGCCCTGGTTCACAAAGGACGCGCCGTACTTTTCTGCAAAGGGCCGCTTGGTCTCCCAGAACGCCTCGCAGTCCATCGGGTGGGGCACGCCGTGGGAGGCGGCGTCGAACTTGCCATAGTCGCGGCCCTTGCGGGTCTTGAGCCAGGCCACGCTGGGGACGCGCTCGGGGTTCTCGCCAAGGACCATCTCCAGGAGCGTGCGGGTGACGGGCTCCCACTCGCTGCCCTGCTCGGTGCCCAGCACCCGCCAGCCGTGGGAGCCGAACCAGTCCGCGGGGGTACCGTACACCGCGCTGGAGACGGAATGGGCGTCGATGCCATAGTCGTTCCAGTCCACGACATAGTAGAGGTTGTCCAGCGCCAGGCCCCAGGCGGAGTTCATCGTCTCGTGGGTGCCGCCGGGGGTGAGGCCACCCTCGCCCTCAAAGATGATGACCTTGACGCCGTCGGCGCCGGCGCGCTTGAGGGCCAGCGCCTCGCCGGCCGCCGCCGGGCTGCCGTGGCCCGAGGGGCCGGTGTTGAACTTGAGGAAGAGCGTCTTGCCCTCCATCTCCGCGTGGCCCGACAGGCCGCCCAGCCGGCGAAAGCCGAGCAGGTCCTCCCAGTACAGCACGCGCTCCGGGCCGCCCGGCACCAGGTAGCGCGCGTCGCCCGTCTGCTCGTACTTGATCCGCATGGCCTCGTTCAACACGGCGAGCGTGGCGTACACCAGGGGGATGGCGTGGCCCGCCCCGAGGACGAACCGGTCGCCAAAGCGCTTTTCCGGGTGGCGGATATCCCAGCGCATGACGCCCCCGAGGAGGGTGGCGAGGAGCGCGTGGACCTTGGAGCGAGAGCCGCCGGGGTGGCCGCTCTGCCGGTAGTTGAGCGTCAGGTCGATCAGCTGATCGACGAGGTCCTTGGTCTTTTCCCAGTGGCCATAGTCGTTCGCCAGGAGGTTGCAGCGTTCGGCGACGGGGTCTCGGGCAGCGTCTATCATGACGTGTCTCCTTTCAGCGATGGAGGGGCAATACCGGTCAGGTGCCGGAACGCCGGATGCGGCGTCCGCGGCGCCGGGAACCGTTTACAGAATAGGACGAGAGGGCTGCGCGTGTCAAGCGGCGACGGCCGGCGTGCCGAGCACCTATTGACGCGCCGATGGGCATGATGTAGTCTTGGCCCAGCCGGCGCAGAGGACGCGCCGATCCTGATGCCACGGAGCCCGCCTTGAACAACAGCCCACGATTCCCTTCCGGCGTCTGGCCCGTCATGCTGACGCCGTTCACCCCGGACCGCGCCATCGACTGGCGCGGTCTGGACGCGCTCACCGACTGGTACCTGGCCGCCGGGGTCTCCGGCCTGTTCGCCGTGTGCCTCTCCAGCGAGATGTACGCCCTCGAGGAGGACGAGCGCCTGGCCCTGGCCAGGCGCGTGGCGCAGCGCGCCGCAGGTCGGGTGCCCGTGGTGGCCAGCGGCACGTTTGGGGGGGCGGTGGAGGCGCAGGCCGCGTTTGTGCGGCGCATGGCCGACACCGGCGTCGACGGCGTGGTGGTCATCGTGAACCAGTTGGCCGAGGAAGCGGAGGGCGAGGCGGTCTGGCGGCGCAACGCCGAACGCCTGCTGGACCTGACGCCCGACGTATCGCTGGGCCTCTACGAGTGCCCGGCGCCCTATCACCGGCTCCTGTCGCCCGAGATGCTGGGCTGGGCGGCCGGCACGGGGCGCTTTTTGTTCCACAAGGACACGTCCTGTCGGATCGGCCCCATCCGGGCCAAGATCGCCGCGGCCCAGGGGACGCCCTTTCGCTTCTACAACGCGAACACCCCCACCCTCCTCGGCTCGCTGCAGGCCGGCGGGGACGGCTACTCGGGCACGGCGGCCAACTTTTACCCCGAGCTCCTCGTGTGGCTGTGCCGCCGCCACGCCGACCAGCCCGAGCGCGCCGCCCGCCTGCAGCACCTCCTGACGGTCTGCGATCGGGCAGCGGCCCATCGCTATCCGGCAACGGCCAAGCAGTACCTGGCCGACCTGGGGCTGCCCATTGGGGTCCACTGCCGCATCACGCAGGCGCCCTTGGAGGAGCCCGAGTTCACCATGGTGCGCCACCTGCGCGAGGTGGTGCGGGAGCAGTGCGTGGATCTGGGCATTGGGTAGGTGCCTTGGGAATCTGTAGGGTGGAACACGAACCACACGAATCTGGGACGAATCTCGTTAGCTCTCGTCTAGTACATCTTGAGACCATTGCATTAGTTCCTATTCGTCCGCCATTCGTGGGATTCGTGATAGGGCCCGACCTCCAGCGGATCACCCAGGCGACGGCCAGACCACCGATAGAAGGAGCGCCATGAAGAGACAGCCCAACCTCCTGTACGTGTTCACCGACGAGCAGGCCGCGCGCACGATGGCGGCCTATGGGAACGACCGTATCCAGACGCCCAACCTCGACCGGCTCGCCTCTCAGAGCGTGGTGTTCGACAAGGCCTACGTCACGCAGTCGGTGTGCACGCCGTCGCGTTCGACGCTGCTCACCGGGCTGTACCCGCACACGAACGGCTGCATCGAGAACAACGTGCCGCTGCCCGAGGACGTCCCCTGCCTGCCGGAACTGGGCGATTTCAGCGACTATGCCGTCGGCTATCACGGCAAGTGGCACCTGGGAGACGAGATATTCGCCCAGCACGGCTTTGACGATTTCATCAGCATCGACGACGGCTACCGGTCGCACTATCGGGACTATCGCGACCACGACGCCCACAGCACCTACCACCACTGGCTGGTGGCCAACGGCTTTCGGCCCGACTCGGTCTCCAAGGACGGCTTTCGCTCCTTTAGCCGGGGGTACTGCGCGCGGCTGCCCGAGGAGTACTCGAAGCCGTTCTACGTGGCGAACGAGGCCAGCCGGTTCATCCGGGAGAACCGGGAGCAACCGTTTGTCCTAACGGTGAACTTTTTCGAGCCGCACATGCCCTACTTCAGTCCGCGCGACAACCAGTACGATCCCGCCGACATCCCCTTGCCGCCCAACTTTATGGATCTGCCGGGCGAGGAGAACCCGCTCAAAACGCGCCTGTACTACCTCGGCTATCGGGACGGCGGCCACAGCGGACTGCCCCTCAAGACGGAGGCGGACTGGCGGCGGATGATCGCCAACTACTGGGGCCTCTGCAGCCTGGTGGACACCCACCTGGGCCGCATCCTGCGCACCCTGGAGGAGAACGGCCTGGCTGAGGACACCATCGTCATCTACACCTCGGACCACGGCGACATGATGGGCGCCCACCACCTCCTGGCCAAGTGCACCCAGTTCGAGGAGGCCGCCACGGTGCCCCTCCTCGTGCGGGTGCCGGGGGTCGCCGACGACGGCCGCCACGTGGCGGAGCCGGTCAGCCAGATCGACGTGGTGCCCACCATCCTCGACGCCATGGGGCAGCCGGTTCCCGAGGGCCTGCAGGGCTACAGCCTGATGCCCTTCCTGCGCGGAGAGGAACCCTCCCTGCCCGAGGGCGACGTGGTGGTCGAGTGGCAGGGCTACAACAACGGGTTTGGCGATGTGATCGGCCAGCCCAGCATCCTGCCCGTCTGGCGAGAGACGGCCACCGAGGAGGAGATCGTGACCGCCCTCGGCGACCCCGTCCGCACCGTGATCACGCCCGAGGGCTGGAAACTGAACTGGAGCAGCATCGGCGAGGATGAGCTTTACAACCTGACCGAGGACCCCTACGAGACGCGCAATCTGTACGCCGAGCCGGGGCACGAGGAGGTCATCGCCGATCTCAAGGATCGGATCCGTCGGTGGCAGGCGCGCACCGGCGACACCGTCGTCCTGCCCGCATAGGGCGCCACCGGCCACGAACGGCCACAGGAGAGCACAGCCATGACAGAGCAGGCGATCCAGTTCTCGGTGTTCACCAAGCCGTGGACGATGCCCCTCGCGGAGCTGGGTGAGTTTGTGCACCGCCTGGGGTTCGACGGCATCGAGTTCCCCGTGCGCCCGGGCTACCAGGTGGAGCCGGAGACGATCGGCCGCGACCTGCCCGCCGCCGTGCAGACGTTGGCCGGGGCGGGGGTGCGGGTCTATAGCGTGGCGGGCGACACCGACGTGCCGACCATCGAGGCCTGCGCGGCTGCGGGGGTGCCCATGATCCGCACGATGGCCCGGGTGCCAGAGTCGGATTATGTCGATTCCGTAGCCCGACTGCAACGCGAGTACGAAGCGCTGGTGCCCGCCCTCGAGGATCACGGGGTCACCATCGGCGTGCAGAATCACTTTGGCCGCTTTGTCCCCGACGGGATGGGCATCATGGACCTCCTGCGGCCCTTTGACCCCAAGCACTACTGCGTCGTGTGGGATGCGGCCCACGAGGCCATCCAGGGCGGCGAGATGGACCATGCCCTGGACATCGTGTGGCCGAAACTCGGCATGGTAAACCTCAAGAACGCCTTTTGGCAGCGGACCAACGGCCCCGAAGCCGAGATCGCCGAGTGGAAGCACTACTGGACCTCGGGGCGCCAGGGGCTCTGCTCGTGGCCCAAGGTGGTGGGCGAGCTCAAGCGCCGCGGCTATCGCGGGGTGGTGTGCCTGACCGCCGAGTACAGCGACGGGGGCGCCGTGAACCGCCTGATCGCCGAGGACCTGGCATTTGCCCGGTCGCTCTTTGCGGCGGAGGTCTAGATGGCCACGCCCATCGGCGACCGCACGCTGCGGGTGGCCGTGGTGGGCGCCGGCCGCATGGCGAACAGCGTCCACTATCCATCGTTGGCGTCGCTAGAGGATGTCGAGATCGCCGCGACTTGCGACATCGACGAGGGGCGGCTGACGGCCACGGCGGATCGGTACGGCGTGTCGCGGCGCTACACCGACTATCGGGAGATGGTCGACGCGGTGGCTCCCGATGCCGTGTACGTCATCGGCCAGCCGCATATCATGTACGACCTCTGGACCTGGTGCCTGACCCAGGGGCAGAACCTGTACATCGAAAAACCGATGGGGATCACGCTGCACCAGGCCCAGGCGCTGGCCCACCTAGCCGAGGAGCACGGCTGCATCACCCAGGTCTCCTTTCAGCGGCGCGCCGCTCCCCTGGCCGTGATGCTGCGGGACGAGTGCCTGAAGCGGGGGCCGATCACCCACGCCCTGTGCAGGTTCTACAAATGCAACATCGAGCCCTTTCTCGGCGCACGCGACCACATGATGGACGACGGCGTCCACGCCATCGACACCCTGCGCTGGCTCTGCGGCGGCGAGATCGAGGGCGTCGAGAGCACCTTGCGTCGCATCCGGGTGCCCGACATCAACTTTTTGGTCGCCACGTTGCACTTTGACACCGGAGCCACCGGCGTGATGCTGAACTCGTGGACCAGCGGGCGGCGCATCTTTGCCGTGGAGATGCACGCCCCGGGGATCTGCGCCGAGGCGGAGCACGAGGTTGGGGGCACGCTGTACGCCGACGGCGACACCCAGGGCGTGCGGTACGACACCCGCGAGGTGGCCGGCAGCGAGGAGCTGCACGTCTATGGCGGGTTTCAGGCCCGCCACCGGGAGTTCCTGGACGCCGTGCGCGC
>JAAZBQ010000665.1 GCA_012513725.1 Chloroflexota bacterium | reverse complement strand
TGCGCTTTGCCGGACTGGACGTGCCGATCCTCGTGCAGGCCTACCCCGATGAACTGGACCAACTGAACGTCGAGCGCCGCCGCGACGCCTACTGCGGCAAGATCTCCGTCTGCAACAACCTCCGCCAGTACGGCCTGCCCTACAGCCTCACCCGGCTACACACGGTACACCCGACCGACGAGTCGTTCCGCGCCGACTTGCGGGGTTTTGTGGGCGTGTGCCGGGTGGCCAACGGGCTGCGCCGGGCGCGGATCGGGGCGGTCGGGGCGCGGCCGGGGGCGTTCAAGACCGTGCGCTACAGCGAAAAGCTCCTGGAGGCCTCGGGCATCTCGGTGAGCACCATCGACCTCTCGGAGATCCTGGGCCCGGCCGAGCGCATCGCCGGGGACGATCCGCGCCTGGCCGAGCGGGTGCAGGCGATCCGCGACTATGTCCCCACCGATGGTGTTCCCGCCGAATCCCTCGTCCGGATGGCCCGGGTGGCCCTGGTCCTGGACGACTGGATGGCCGAGAACGACCTGCAGGCCACGGCCCTGCAGTGCTGGAACTCGGTGCAGGCCAACTATGGCATCTCGGTCTGCACCCTGATGAGCATGATGAGCGAACGGCTGATGCCCTCGGCCTGCGAGGTGGACGTGACCGGCGCCGCCTCGATGTACGCGCTGCAACTGGCCAGCGGCCGCCCCGCCGCCCTGGTGGACTGGAACAACAACTATGGCGGCGACCCGGACAAGTGCGTCCTCTTTCACTGCGGCAACTGGGCGCGGAGCCTGGTCACCGAGGCGCGGATGGGCTATCCCGACATCCTGGCGACCACCCTGGGCCGGGAGGAATCCTACGGGGCGCTGGCCGGTCGGGTGCCGGCGTGGCCGCTGGGCTATGCCCGGATCTCGACCGACGATCGGGCCGGCCGCGTGCGCGCCTACGTCGGCGAGGGGGAGTTCACCGATGACCCCCTGGATACCTTTGGTAGCCGGGCGGTGGTGCGGGTGCCGCGCCTCCAGCGGCTCATGCGCTACATCTGCCGGGAGGGGTTCGAGCATCACGTGGCGATGAGCGCCACGCCCTCGGCCGCGGTGCTCGTAGAGGCGCTGGAGACGTACCTGGGCTGGGACGTGTACCACCACGCCGCGCCGGAAGAGTAGGCGACGCGGCCCCCACCATCCTTCTGCGTATGCCGAGACACCTTCACCACGTGGTGAAGGTGTCTTTTGGCCCCAACAGCGGATGGGTGTGGGATGGACGGCGCTAGCCGCCGCACGCCGCCCGCGCCTCGCGCACGCGGCGGCCCGCCGTCTCCTTGGCCAGCAGCCCGAACGCGGCGCCGGAGACGAGGAACAGGACAGCGTTCGTCCACAGCGCCTCGCTGTACCCCACGTGGTCGACGATCCACCCCAGCAGCACCGGCCCGATCGATATTCCCACGTCTCCGAACGTGCGATACAGGCCCATCGTGAGCCCCGTGCGGCCCGGCACGGTGATATCTGCCACATAGGCGGCGGGGGCAGGGCCCGCCAGTCCGGTGGCGACACCGAGCACCGCGCTGCTGACCAACCAGAGTCCGTAGGAACTGCTCAGGGTAAAGAGGAACAACGCCACGCCGGAGAGCAGCGAGGCCGGCACGATGACCGCCTTGCGGCCGTACCGGTCGCACAGCGTGCCGGAGAGGCTGATGGTGGCAACGTTGAACAGCGCGATGAACGTGAACGTAAAGCCCAACTGCCCCTCGCTGAGGCCCAGCTGGTTGTAGCCCAGCAGCGGGAGGACGGTCGAGCGGCCGCCGCTGCGCGTGAAAAAGATGGCGAACGTCACCAGGCTGACGAGGAGGAATCCGGGGTTCATCAAGAGCTCCCGTACTGCTCGCCGGCCCCCAGAGTTGGTCTGGTCCAGGCGGCCGCGGGCCCGCGTCCCCGACATGCCTTTGGTCTCCGGCACCATCACGTAGGCCCAGACGGCGGCCAGGAACGCCATGAGGGCATAGATGAAGAACGGAGATCGATAGCCGTACAGGTCGGCGACGAACCCGCCCACCGCGGGGCCCACGCTGGAGCCCAGGAGGAGGCTGCCCTGGTGCGTGCTCATGTTGCGGCCCCGGTCACGGTCGGTGGAGATATCGGCCAGACTGATCATGGCCGTCGTGGTCTGCGCGGCTGAGCCCATGCCCTGGAGAAAGCGAAAGACGATCAGCTGCCAGAACTCGGCCGCCAGCCCGCTGAGCAGCGCGGCGACGGAGGTGATCAGCAGTCCGCCCACCAACAGCGGTCGCCGGCCGATCCGCTCTCCGAGGTTGCCCGCCGGCACGTTCACCAGGATGCGGGCGATCCCAAAGGCGGTCACCAATCCTCCGACCGCCGCCGCCGTCACGCCAAAGGACTGGGCATAGATCGGCATGATGGGGCTCACCAGGCTGGTGCCGATCATGCTGATGAATACCTGGCCCATCAGGGCAAAGACGACGCGACGGCTCTGGGGGAGTGCAGGGCGCTGGGCATCGGACGCGGGGACGGTGCTCTCGGGCGGATGCACCGCACGTGGCATAAGCCTCCATTCCACAGGCAATCCTGTGCGTACGGGAGTAGGGGGTAAGGGATAGTGGGCTGCATTCTAATACGACGCCATCGCGCGCGCAACGCGGCCGGGACCGCCCCGGCTGCCCCGGCCGCTGCCAATTGACGGGCACTCACGTCCTGGAGCATACTCAAGACGTGACTCCACTTTCCCCCTCTTAACCCTGCCCCATGCCCCTTGTACCGTATGGACGCTCCGTGCCGG
>JAAZBQ010000664.1 GCA_012513725.1 Chloroflexota bacterium | reverse complement strand
TCCTCGCGGTCTCGGCGGCCCTCATCCCGCTGCAGGACGTTCGCCACGGCCAGCGCCATCAGGAGCGGGAGCTGCTCGGTGGCGGCAGCAAGGCCGTCGTGCTCCAGCGCTTCCATAAAGTGCGGCGTGGCGCCGACGGCCGTGCAAAAGTTCGCGGCCACGTCCGCGGCCTCCGCCCGGGCCGTTTCCGGCACCACCAGCACGAACGTGGCGCCGCGCACGAGTTCGGCGGCGGGCTCCGGGGCGCCCAGGGTCAACGCCGGCGCCACGACGTGTCCACCGATGAACGACACGTCCGGTCCCAGCGTGCGGCGGGCCATCTCCATCACCGGCGCCTTGATGGGCGCCGTGTCGAGGACGACGGCGCCCTCCTGCAGGTCCTCCCGCAGCGCCGTAAGGGTAGGCTCGATCTCGCCGAGCGGCAAGTCCAGGACGACGAGGTCTGCATCGCGGCAGGCGGCGATCAGGTTCCAGTGGCTCCCGTCGATGGCGCCCATCTTCTTGGCGCGCGCCACGAGGTCGCCGTCGGGGTCATGCCCGGTGATGGGGATGTCGGTGGTGGCCGCTTTGAGCCCCAATCCGAGCGACGTGCCCAGCACCCCCAGCCCCACGATCGTGATCTTCACGCTTCCCCTCCCCGTGGCGCCCCGGCCGGCCCGGCGCCCCCCTGCCCATGCAGGGCTATCAGGCCGGCCGCCGTGTCGTCAAAGCCGCAGGCCACGTAGAACCCCCTATACTCGGGCACATAGTCGACGTGTAGCCACTCGGCCCCGGCGCCGCGCGCCAGATCGCGGGCCCGCCGCACCAACCGGCGCCCGATGCCGCGACGGCGATACTCGGGGTGCACGGTCGTATCCAGCAGAAAGGCATGTTGCCCGCCATCCCACGCCACGTTGACATAGCCCACGAGGTGGTTGCCCACGTAGGCGCACACATATCCGAGACTGCGGCGGAGCACCTGCTGAAAGCCCCGGTCGGTGTGGCTGGGCCATGCAGCCGCAAACAAGGCGTTCAGTTCCGCATCCGAGACGGGAGGGTTGTCCCTGTACACGACATCGGGCAAGACACTCACTCCCTCAGGCTATTCGCGCCCGTCCGCCCTGCGCAGGGCGTCAAGGTCCGCCTGCCAGGCCGCTAGGCCCTCGGGCCACGCGCCCCGGTCGTGGTAGCGAACCAGCGCCACCACCAGCGGGTCGCACCCTGCCTCGGCGACGCGCGCCGCTCCGATCTCGGCGTGGTGCAGGTGGGCGTGGAACGGGCGCCGCCAGCCCCTCGGCGCCGGCCCGGCCAGGCGCTGCAGGAACGCTGGTGCGACGCGCTCCAGGATCACCGTCAGGCTCCGGTGCGCCAGGGTGAGCCCGGCGCCCGCCTTGCCGACGTCGTGGAGAAGCGCTGCCTGCTCCAGGATCGGCCCGCAGTGCCCCTCCCCTCGGAGCCTGCGCAGCACGCGCAGGCTGTGCCGTTGGTCGCCCGGTGCCATCGTCCGAAAGAGGGCCAACGCTTTCGGCGGCAACACCTCGCTCGCCAGGCGGAGGTCCTCGTCCGTCGGCCGGGCGCCCAGCCGACCCAGGAACTGCCCGACGCGGTATCGCCAGCCCACCGCCCTAGCCGACGATCACGCCGTACAGGGCGCTGGCCGGCACGCCCACCGCCCAGTAGAGCAGCGGGAAGCGCAGCAGTTGGGTCAGGATCAGGAGCCCGATCAGCAGAAAGGGGCCCTGCCCCTCGAGACGCACAAAGAACTGCGAAACGTTCCACGCCAAACGGCCCTTGCTCAGGCTCAGGAGCCCCAAGAGCACCGAGTGCCCGTCCAGCGGGTAGATGGGCAGCAGGTTGAACATGGCGATGAACAGGTTGGTCAGCACGATCCGGCTGAGGATCAGCCCCAGCCAGAAGGAGCGCGGGTCCAGAAAGCGCAACACGAGCCCCAGCACCGTCGCCAGCAGGACGTTCGAGATGGGCCCCGCCAGGGCCACGATGCCGTTGCCCAGCCGCGCGCCGTAGCGCAGCCGCCAGGGGCGCACGGGGGTGGGCTTGCCCCAACCGATGCCCACGCCCGTCAGCGCGGTCACCACCATCATGAGCGAGCCAAGGGGGTCCAGGTGGGCCAGGGGATTCAGCGTCACCCGGCCGGCCAACCGCGCGGTGGGGTCGCCCAAGTAGTCGGCCGACCACGCGTGGGCGGCCTCGTGGACGGTGATGGCCAGGATGAGCCCCAGCACCGTGATGCCAAAGAGGGCCACTTCCCGGCCCAGCGAGCCCAGGCCGCCCTGGCTGACCACATACACCACGTAGAGAAGGGCCAGTCCGCCGAGGACGTACCAAAAGGCCTTATCGCGATCGATTCTCATATGCTGCGGCCCTTTCCATAGAACGCATGCGGTGATTATAACACAGACCCCCTGCGGGCCAAGCCTCCCCGCCGGTCGGTGAGTTGATGCCCGGATGGGTAATGTGTAGAGTGAGCCCAGCGGTGTGAGGCAGAGCAGGAGCAGGTCGTGCGGCATAGGCGCTGGAAGGGACGCGCGTGGATAGGCGCCGGGCTGGGGCTCAGCCTCCTCGCCACGGCGCTGGCGGGCTGCATCACCTTTGTCGACCGGCCCACGCCGACCCCTGCCGCCACCGCCACCGGGACCCCCACGGTGACGGCTGCTCCTTCGGCGACCGGCACGCCAACGCCCAGCGCCGCACCGCCCACCGCCACACCGACCAGTACCCGGACCCCTACGCCGACGGCGACGCGCACCTCCACGCCCAGCCCGACGGCTACGGCCACTGCGACGCGCACACCTACGTTCGAGCCGACGGCGACCGCCACGCCGTCTCCTACCGAGACCGCCACGCCGACGTCGACCATGACGCCGACATCGACCGGGACGCCAACGCCGACCATCACCGCGACGTCGACCCGAACGCCGACGCCGCGGCCCACGCGGACCCCTACGCCCACCGCCACGGGAACCGCTACAGCGACCCCGTCGCGGACGGCGCGGCCAACAGCGACTCGGACGTCCACCCCTACGCTCACCCGCACGCCGACCGCGACGCGCACGGCGACCCCGACCCAGACGCCGAGCCCGAGCCCCACGCCGGTACCGACGGCCACGGCCACTGTGACGGCCACGCCCACGCCTACGTCGTCGCCAACACCGACGGCGACGCCCACGCCGTCCCGTACGGCGACGGTCACGCCCACCCCGACGATGACGCCGACGGCCACGCGCACACCGACGCAGACCCCGAGTCCCTCTCCTCCGCCGACGTCGACCCATACGCCGACGCGGAGCGCCACACCCACGCCGACTGCGACGGGCACGCCCACTCGGACGCCGCGGCCCACCGCTACGCGACGGCCGACCCGGACGGCGTTCCCGTCCGCCACGACGACGCCCACGCCGACCCAGCCTCTCCTTGTCGGCCCCGCGGCGACCATCCTGTACGGGCTCACCGCCACGGCGGAGGCGCCGGCCGAGACGCCCACCGCGCGGATCGGCCGGATCGCCACGCGGGACTATCCGGGCGTCACGCTGCCGCCGCCCACGCCGCTGCGCCTGCTCTTCCCGCCCCGCACGCTGACGCCGCGCCCTCCGTGCCGGTGTGGACCGTGACCAACATCGTGGGGCTGTCCGTAGCGCAATGACCCAGAGGCACACAGGCAGCGGAGGGAGAGCGCCCTCCCTCCGCTGTCTGTGGTGTGGTGGCGCGACGTGCGCGCTACAGTTCCATGGCCTGCCGGTCGATCTCCTCGCGCAACCGCTCCTCGCGAGCGCGTGCGCGCTTGATCTCCATCGTGAGAGACCGGATACGCGGCTTGTACGCGTTCTGCGCTATGTGCTCGTTGACGAGTCCCTGTAAGCGAGCCATCTGACGGCCGTTACTGTACAGGAGGCACAAGGCACTGCCGGCCAGGGCTGCCACCAACGCACCCCGCGCAAAGGCACCGAGGCCAGCAAGATGAACCCAGATAGCTAGGACCCACAGGAACCCCGCTATCCCGGCGATACCTAGAAGGACCTTCCCGAGGTGCGGAAAGGCGTACCGATCACGTTCTTCTCGCGGCAACGAGCGCCACAGCTCGTTTTCGATCTTGCGGCGGAGAGTGCCTGGGCCCCGCACTTCGGCCAGCCACGCCTGATGCTCCCCCTCCAGCGTCGCCCGCTCCTCCTCCAGCCGCGCGATGCGCTGACGGACCACCTCGAGCGCCCGCTCTTTGGCCATCAGCGAGGTGTCTTCCTTGATCCCCTCCAGCACGCCGAGGGGATGCCCGGAGGCCCCCTGGGTGATGCGCAGCGTGCTCCCGCAAAAGGTGCACTCGGCGAGCCGGGTGCCGTCCGTTATCTCGAGCGGGCTGCCACACTTGGGACACTGGATCGTCTCGACGGCCATCACCACCTCGTCTTTGGCTTGCGTTGCGTTGGTGTCCCGTGGATTGTATCACGCTGGGGGTGCGCCCACAACGAACCGGCCCGGGCGATAGCACCCGGGCCGGCGTGGCTGCGTGAAAGGTGGAGGGCGGCGGCGCGTGCCTCAGAGGACCGGCATGGTCTCCGCCGCGCCCGGCTCTTCCGGCGACGTGCGGCTCAGCCCGTACGCGGCCGCGGCGCCCGCCACGAACGCCAGCGCGACGATCACGGGGCTTAGACCGCCCAGGCCGTCGGGCCACAGCCCGTAGGCCGATCCGATGATAAGGCCCAACACCGCATAGTGGGCCAGGCCGGGGGCGCGCTTGAACAGCGCGTCGATCCCCTTGGAAAAGGCCAGGATCCCCAGCACCGCCCCGAGGCCGGCCGGGACCAGGATGCCCCACTCGATGACCAGGCGGGTCAGCTGGCTGATGGCCCCCAGAACGTGCTCATAGGAGCCGGCCAACATCCAGATATAGGTGCCGTCCAGCCCCGGGGTGACGCTGGCCCCGCCGGCCAGGAAACTCGTGACCGCATTGTAAGCTATGCCGCCCAAGCCTTGCAGGCTGCCGACCTCGCTCTCGCCAACCCGCTGCTGCACGATGCGGAACGCCACCACCACCGCGAGGCCAATGACGAACGCCGCCCCCCGTCCCGCCGACGGACGCATGTCGCCGTGCAGGCGCAGGACGCTGGGAATGGTGCCCAGGAGAAGGCCCATGAAAAAGAAGGCCAGTGCTGCCGGGTAGCGCTCCGCCAGCGCGGTGAGCACTCGCGAGAACACGAGCATGGCCGCTACCATCCCGATTCCCAACGGCACCAGGAAGGCCAGAAACTCGCGCCAGCGGTGCCGCTCGAGGAAAAAGTTGCCGACCACGTCGACAAACTGCTCATATATCCCCATCACCACGAGGATCAGCCCCCCGCCGATGCCGGGGATGATATGGGTGAGACCGTAGGCCATCCCCTTGAGCGCCAGGACGATGTACTCGCTCGCCGTGCGTGCCGAGAGTTGCATATCCACTCCTGATGATGCTGTCTGCAGGCATACCGGGGCATTATAGCAGAGGCGTCGGGGCTCACCAATCCGCGCCGCCACAGCCCAAGGGCATGCGAGGCGCAACGGGCGCGCGAGCGGGCTCGTCTGAGGCGGGTTTTGTTTCTCGTTCGTTTACATCCGTGCTATAATCGCGGAATGGCTGAGGATACGATCCTGAACCGCATCATTCTGGGCGAAGACGACAAGGAGCTACTGGCGCGCATCAGCCGGAGCCTGCCGCTGTTGGCGGACGTCTGCCGTGCGGATCTCCTCGTCTACGGCAAGGCCAAGGACGGCCGAGCGCTCACCGTGGCGCAGGCCAAGCCGCATTCGGTGAGCCCGTTGTATGAGGACAACCGCATCGGCATCCATGTCGGCGCGCAGGGACACGAGGCGATCGTCCGCGCGCTCCACGGTGGCCGGGGCACCGGGGGCGTCCATACCGTCGAGATGCGTGGCGCCACCATCGCCCGGCAGGTGTACCCGATCTGGAACGCGCGCGGGCGCGTGATCGCCGTGCTGGCAGTAGATTCCTACTGGCTGGCGTACGAGCGACATCGCCGGCGCAGCGCGGCCTTTCAGAATGCCCTGCGCGAGTTCATCCGCATGGTGCTGCGCGGCGAGCTCGATTGCAGCGAACGCCTGTCGCCGTTCGGCGAGCACGATGGCCTGATCTTTGTCGGCGCCGACGAGCGGGTCGAGTACATGAGTGGCATCGCGCTCAGCCTCTATCGGCGACTCGGCTTCCGCGACAGCCTGGTGGGCGTGCCGGTGGACCAGCTGGATCCCGTGGACCACGCCCTGTACCAGCAGACCATCGGGCGGCGGCTGTGCATCGAGCGGCAGGATCAAGAGTTCGCGCTGACCTGGGTGCGCAAGGCGCTCCCCGTCAACACCGTGCAGCCGGCCGGCCTGCCGGTCTTCCGCAGGGTCTTGGGGCGCGGGCAGCGTCCCATGCCGCGGCCGTACGGGGTCTTTATCCTGATTCACGACGCTACCGAGGCCCTCGAGGCCCAGCGCGAGCTCGAGAGCAAGACGGCCATGATCCGCGAAGTGCACCACCGGGTCAAGAACAACTTGCAGGTGATCGCTTCGCTGATGCGCATGCAGGCGCGCCGGGTGACCACCGAGGAAGCGCGGGTGGTCCTCGAGGAGAGCGTGAACCGCATCCTGAGCGTCGCGGTGGTGCACGAGTTCCTGTCGCAGAACGCCCAGGGCACGATCAACCTGCTTGAAATCGCCAACCGCATCATCAGCCAGGTGCAGCAGGGACTGGTTGATCCCAGCAGGCGCGTGCGCCTGGAGGTCAAGGGTCCGGCGATCTGGCTCGTGGCCGAGCGCGCCACCCAGTGCGCCCTGGTGATCAACGAGCTGGTGCAAAATGCCATCGAGCACGGCTTTGCCGGCGTCGACGAAGGGCGCGTGGTGGTAGAGTTTGTCGACGATGGTGAGCGGGTGAGCATTCGCGTCATCGACAACGGGACCGGGCTCCCCGAGGGGTTCGATCTCGACACGGACGCGCACCTGGGGCTCCGCATCGTGCGGAGCATGGTGGAACGTGATCTACGAGGCCAGTTCGAACTGCGGTCTGCCGACGGAACGCACGCGGTCGTCCAGTTCGACAAGTCGATGGTGGGAGGGAACTAACATTGGAGCGCATACGAGTAGTCATCGCTGACGACGAGTCGGTCATTACCATGGATCTTCGGGAAATGCTGACCAACCTGGGCTACCTGGTGGTCGGCGAGGCGGGCGATGGACGGAGCGCCGTGAACCTGGCCCGCGAGTTGCGGCCGGACTTGGTGCTGATGGACATCAAGATGCCCGACCTGGATGGCATCGAGGCGGCCAGAATCCTCACCGAGGAGCGCATCGCTCCGACGGTGTTGCTCACGGCCTTTAGCCAGCGCGACCTAGTGGAGCGGGCCAAGGAGGCCGGCGTCGTCGGCTATCTGGTCAAGCCGATCCAGGAGGCGGATCTGGCGCCCGCCATCGAGGTGGCGCTGTCGCGGTTTGCCGAGTTCCGCGAGCTGGAAAAAGAGGTCGACGACCTCCAAGACCAGCTGGAGACGCGCAAGCTCGTGGACCGGGCCAAGGGGATCCTGATGGATTCCCAGGGCCTCTCTGAGGCGGACGCGTTCCGTCGCATCCAAAAGATGTCGATGAACACGCGCAAGTCGATGAAGGAGATCGCCCAGGCCGTGATCCTGACCCACGAAGTTCGGGGAGAGTAGCATGTACTGACCGCCGGGCCGGGCGATGACCGGTGTCGTCCAGCCCGGTGCCGTTCGCTGCCCCCGCCTCCTTCCGTCTCTGACACTTTCCCCGTTTCGATTTCCGAGCAACCCTTGACAAAGCCCGGGGGCTGTGCTATGCTTTTGGCACTCTGGGGTGGAGAGTGCTAACTGCTCCCGGAAGAGGACGCGTCGCGACGCGTCTTTTCCATGGCTCGGAGCGCCGTGAGCGGTGCTGCGGGTCAGGAGAGCCACCCTTTTGTAGTCGTCAGGTCCAGCAGTGTACACATGGAGGTTCAGGCAATGGCTCAACTCAAACTCAAGCCTCTGGCGGACCGCGTGATCGTGGAGCCCCTGGAGGAGGAAGAGGTCACGGCGAGCGGGATCGTGCTACCGGAGACGGCCAAGGAAAAGCCCCAGCGGGGCACCGTGGTGGCCGTGGGCCCCGGCAAGAAGGACGACCAGGGCAACCTCATCGCCATGGAAGTCAAGGTCGACGATGTGGTCCTCTATGCCCGCTACGGGGGCACGGAGGTCAAGCTCGGCGGCGATCAGACGGTCCTGGTGCTGCGCGAGAGCGACATTCTGGCAGTGGTCGAATAGGCTCGAGATTGCTCGAGTGCGCTGATAGAAGGGAGACCTAGGGAATGGCCAAGCAGTTGCAGTTTTCAGAAGAGGCGCGGCGCTCGCTCAAGGCGGGGCTGGACAAGCTGGCGGAGGCGGTTTCCGCGACGTTGGGGCCCAAGGGGCGCAACGTGGCGCTGGACAAAAAGTGGGGCGCCCCGACCATCACCCACGACGGGGTGACGGTGGCCAAGGAGATCGAGCTGGAGGACCCCTACGAGAAC
>JAAZBQ010000663.1 GCA_012513725.1 Chloroflexota bacterium | reverse complement strand
TACCAGCGGGAGCGGGCGGTGGCCGAGTTGCACCGGGTGTTCGCGCTGCCCTAGAAAGGCGGTGCCGTGAGCGAGATCCTGCGGGTTCCCGTAGACCGCGCGTTGGCGGAGCGCATGCGCTGGCTCGTGGGCCTGCGCTGGGTGGCCATCGCGTTCGGCGTGGTGTTCCTGCCGGTCGCCAACTGGTGGCTGGGGGGCGCGCTGCCCACCGGGGCCCTGGCCGCCACCCTGGCCGGCGTGGCGCTCTATAACGGGGCGTTCTACGTCCTCACCCACCGGATGGTGGGGGCGGCCACTCCCCCGGAGGCCCACGTCTGGCTCATGCACGCCCAGATCCTCTGCGACCTCGTTGCCCTGACCGCGATCCTGCACTTTGCCGGCGGACTGGAGAACCCCTTTTCGGTGTACTATGTCCTCGTCGTGGCGGTGGGCTCCATCCTGATGACCAAGCGGGACGGGTACCTGTACGCGGCCGTCGCCACGCTCCTGTGGGGCGGGCTGCTGGTGGCCGAGGCCCAGGGGTGGCTGGCGCACCACAACCTGACCGGCTTTCGGCTGCCCGTGCGCTACCAGGAGCCCGCCCACATCGTGGCCGAGACCCTGGTGCTGGCCACCTCGAGCCTCGGCGTGGCCGTGATCGGCTCCAGCGTCATCGAGCAGCTGCGGGAGGGCGAGGCGCGCCTGCTGCAATCCAACATGTCCTGCGAGGTGCGCGCCGATCAGCTCCGCGACCTGAACGACCGCCTCCAGGAGCTGGACCACTCTCGCTCGCTGTTCATCCGCCTGGTGACCCACGAGCTGCGGGCGCCGGTGGCCGCCATCAAGTCGTACCTGCGGCTGATCCTCGACGGCTATGTGCCCGAGGAGCGGTTCATGGAGATCGTGGAGAAATCGGAGCAGCGCGCCGGCGACCAGCTGGCCCTCATCGAGGACCTCCTCGACCTGGCCCGGGCCCGAGAGCCCAAGGAGGACGCCATCCAGCCGGTGAACCTGGCCGACGTCCTCCGCGACGTCCTGGACCTGATGGACGCCCGCATCCACGACCAGCGCCTGGAGGTGCACGTGGATATCGGCGCGGGCGAGCCCGTGGTGGCGGCGGACCCGGCGCACATGAAGCAGGTGTGGATGAACCTGGTCTCCAACGCCGTCAAGTACACTCCGGAGGGCGGGCGTGTGGTGATCTCGCTGTACGTGCGCGACGGCGAGATCCTCGGCGAGGTGGCCGACAGCGGCATCGGCATCGCGCCCGAGGAGCTGGAGCACATCTTTGAGGACTTTTTCCGGACCGAGTCGGCCAAAGAGGTTTCGCGGCAGGGGACGGGTCTGGGGCTCTCCATCGTCCGCGGCGTCCTCGAGCGGTACGGCGGCTCGGTGTGCGCCGAGTCGCAGGTGGGCGTCGGGAGCACGTTCCGGTTCGCGCTCCCGCAGCGGGCCGTGCGAGCCGAGGCCGCATCGCCCCAGGCAGCGGGTCGCCGCTGATCGCGGGGGTGCAAGCCCCAACCCCCGCGCCCACGCCGCCCCGGAGCCAGAGGGACAGGATTCACAGGATTCCCCCGATCGAGGAGCGGGTGCGCCGCGGCCCTATCGATGCGAGCGACGCATGGTGCTGAGGACAGGGGCAGACAAGGGCCCGCCCGCGCACTCCCCCCAACCCTCCGTACGAACCACAAGCCCCCCTCCACCCGTCATCCTGAGGCCTGCCCTGAGGTCTGCCCTGAGGTCTGCCGAAGGGTCTGCCGAAGGATCTCTACCGCACAGTGCCTCAAGCCCCACATGCCACCCCAAGCCCCCCAACACCCGTCATCCTGAGGTCCGCCGAAGGACCTCCGCCGTGCTGCCTCCCTAACCTCGCTTCCAAGCACGCGCCCCCCAACCAGTCGGCGGCTCGTGTTCGGCAGAGCAGCTAGAGAAGGAGTGCGTGGGAGGTCCTTCGGCGGACCTCAGGATGACGGGTCTGGGGGGAGCGTGATGGGATGAATGGCTTTGGGCGTTGCGCGGTAGAGGTTCTTCGGCAGGCCTCAGGATGACGGGTGTTGGGGGGCTTGGGATAGAGAGGAAGAGTTGGGAGGCAGTACGGCGGAGATCCTTGGCTTCGCTCAGGATGACGCGGTGGGAGACATGTGGTTGGTATGGCGGCCTGGATGCGCTACCGAACCACCCCGCGGCACCGCGGGTAGTTCGGGCACCCCCAGAACGTGCTCCCGGCAGAGGGGCCGCGCCGCGCGGTGCGCAGCACCATCGGACTGCCGCACTTGGGGCACGCCGGCGGCGCATCGTCGTCTTGGGCTGTTCCCTCCAACACCGCGTCCAGGTCCGCGCCCTCGGCCGGCGCAGCAGTCGACGGCGCCGGCTGGGGCGCCTCGGCGCCCAGGACCCCCTCCACCAGGGCAGCGACCTCGACCACGTTATAGGCGTGGCGCGCCCGCGCCCGCAAGAGCGGCAACCCCACCGCGCGAAAGACGCTCTCCACAAAGCGATCTCGCTCCTGGCGCCG
>JAAZBQ010000662.1 GCA_012513725.1 Chloroflexota bacterium | reverse complement strand
TCGGCGCCGGAGACGATCTGGATGAACAGGCCGTAGGGGCTCTCGAACGTGACCTTGAACGTATAGTCGTCCACCTTTTCCAGGACGAGCGGGTTGCCGTTCTGGGGGTCGCGCATGGCGTTCCCCGGGTTGGGGGTGAGGTCGGTGTTCTGAAAGTGGTCCTCGTACCAAAAGACAAAGTCGTCGGCCGTGAAGGGCTCTCCGTCCGACCACTTCATCCCCTCGCGCATAAAGAACGTGAACTCGGTGGCATCGTCGTTGATCTCATACGCCTTCATCACGTTCGGGATGATGCTGGAGGCGTCGATCGAGAAGCGCATGAACGGCTCACCGGTAAAGCGGGTGCGGATGACGCCCACGTCGCCAACGCCCGTGGCGCAGCGACGCCACACGCCGCCATACTGGCCGATCTCCTCCCACACGGGGACGATGACCGGCTCGATGGGCAGGCGCTCGTCGAGGGGGGGCAGACTGCCCGCGGTCACGCGCTCGGCGAGCATCGGTGCCTCGCTGTAGCGAGCGACCGGCGCGGACGTGGGAGGCGCGGGGGCAGCGGTGGGCAGCGAAACGCCCGGCGCTTGGACCGGGGCTGTGGTGGGCTGCTCGGCTGCGGGGCCGGGCGCGGCAGGCGCCGCCGGTGCGGTCGGTTGGGTGCAGGCGGCCGCCAGCGTGGCCGCGGCGGTCAACGAGGACAGACGCATGAACTCGCGACGAGATAGGTTGTGCATGATGCTCCTCTCGGAGATAGGGGGCGCAGGGGCGCACCCCACGAGACACACGTACGGCCATCGTAACGGTGGGAAGGTGTGGTTGCCTCCTCTCTCGATGGGCGGCATCCGTGAGTGAGCCACGGCGTTGCGGTCGGCCACTCTAGGATGCGACGTGGTGGACCCAAGGCGGCCTGGCAGAGTCACCGGCGGAGCGCCGGATGCACTCTGTCAGAGGGTACTGGCAGCGCGACACCACGATTGACCCGATGTCGGGCAGGTCAGGTGGAACGATTCCTGTCGAGACTGGTGCTCGCCGATTCCGCGGTGCCAGTGCCCGCCGCTATCAACAACGCGCTAATGAGGACGTACAATCGGAGGCCACTATACGCGAGGGACAACGCATGCGTGGCCGACAGGGCCCAGTAGTGGACCCTGGTATGCCAGCCAGCATCACCTCGCACTATAGTGTGCCCCGACACCGGTGTCAACTACCCATCGTCGGCGGCTTGCCGGCGCCCTGCCCGTTGACATCCCCGCGCCCTGCCCCCTATACTCCCCACGTCCCCGCCTGCCGGGAGCACCGCGAAAGGAGCACGACCATGGCCGATCCCCAAACCTACCTCGAGCAGCAATCCGAGCGATACTATGACGATCTCCTGAGCCTGCTGCGCATCCCCAGCATCTCGACCGACCCCGCCCGGGCTGCGGACGTCCGCGCGACCGCCGAGTGGGTGGCCGAGCGGATGCGGGCCGCCGGCCTGGAGGGCGTGCGACTGCTGGAGACCGCCGGCCACCCCGCCGTGTACGGCCAGTGGCTCGGCGCGCCGGACGGGCCGACGCTGCTCTTTTACGGGCATTACGACGTGCAGCCGCCCGACCCGCTGGACGAATGGGTGTCGCCGCCCTTTGAGCCCACCCTGCGCGAGGGCCGCCTGTACGCCCGCGGCGCCGACGACATGAAGGGCAACCTCCTGCTGCCCATCGTGGCCTGCGAGGCCTGGCTGCGCACCGGCGGCGCGCTGCCCGTGAACGTCAAGTTCGTGTTCGAGGGCGAGGAGGAGATCGGCAGCCCCCACTTTGGCGACCTCCTCGCCGAGCACCAGGCGCTGCTGGCCTGCGACCGGGCCATCTGCACCGACGGCGGCCAGTTGGCCGAGGACCAGCCGACCGTCGGCGTGGGCACCCGGGGCATCGCCGCGGCAGAGATCCACGTGCGCACCGCCAACACCGACCTGCACTCGGGCCTCGCCGGCGGGCTGGCGCCCAACCCCATCCACGTCCTCGCCAACCTCCTGGCCACGATGATCAGCGCCGACGGGCGCATCACGGTGGATGGCTTCTACGACGAGGTCATCCCCCCCAGCGCCGAGGAGCGCGCGGCCATCGCCGCGGTACCCGACGACTCTAGTCTCCTCCAAGACCGCTCAGGCCTCCGCGGCCTGGTGGGGGAGGCGGGCTATACGGCGATGGAGCGCAACAGCGCCCGGCCGACCCTGGAGGTGAACGGCATCTGGGGCGGCTACCAGGGGGCGGGTACCAAGACGGTCATTCCCGCCGAGGCCCACGCCAAGATCACCTGCCGCCTGGTGCCGGATCAGGAACCCGCCGGCGTGATAGAGCACCTGCGGGAACACGTCGCCCGGCACGCGCCGGCATTCGCCGAGGCCACCGTGGTGACCCTGCCGGGATCCTCCGATCCCTTTTTGGTGCCCGGCGACGAGCCGACGCTCCTGGCCGCCGAGCACGTGCTAGAGGGCCTCTATGGCCGGGCGCCCTACCGCACCCGCTCGGGCGGCTCGGTGGGGGCGCTGCCCCTCCTGCGCCGGTATCTGGGCGTCAGCGCGGTCACCATCGGCTTTGGCCTGGCGGCCGGCGGCGCCCACGCGCCGAACGAGTTCCTGCCCCTCGACCTGTGGCGCCGGGGGCAACGCGTCTACGCGATGCTGCTGGACGCGCTCGCCGAACAGGACTGACGGCCACGGGCCCGACACGAGGAGAGCGCATGCGCATCCAGGAGATCCGTCTGTACCACGTGGCGATGCCGCTGGTCTACCCGTTCCGCACCTCCTATGGCGACGACGCGTCCATCGAGACCCTCATCGTGCGCATGATCGGCGCCGAGGGGGAGGGCTGGGGCGAGGCGGCGCCCTGGCGAGCGCCGGGCTACAGCCCCGAGTGGGCCCACGCCGCGTTCCTCACCGTGCGCGACTGGCTGGCCCCGCGCCTGATCGGCCAGGACGTGACCAGCGGCGGGGACCTCCAGCGCCTCCTGAAGGGCTTCAAGGGGAACCCGTTCGCCAAGGCCAGCCTGGATACCGCCTGGTGGGACCTCCACGCGTCGTCCCGGGGAGAGCCTCTTTGGAAGACCATCGGCGGCGTCTCGCCGACCATCGAGGTTGGGGCCGACCTGGGGGCCATGGAGTCGGTCGACGCCCTGCTGGCGGAGGTGGAGAGAGCCCAGGAGGCGGGCTTTCGCCGGCTAAAGCTCAAGTTCCGCCCCGGCTGGGACCTGCCGGTCGTCGAGGCCGTCCGCCGGCGCTTTCCCGACCTCACCGTGCACATCGACTGCAACGGGGCCTACACCCTGGACGACCTGCCCATGTTCCGGGCCCTCGACGAGTGGGGGTTGGCCATGATCGAGCAGCCCCTGGGCCACGACGACCTCGTGGACCACGCCCTCCTGCAAGCGCAACTGCGCACGCCGATCTGCCTGGATGAGAGCATCACGAGCGTGGACCGCGCCCGGCAGGCCGCCGAGATCGGCGCCTGCCGCTGGGTGAACGTGAAACCGGGGCGGGTCGGGGGACTGACGGTGGCCATCGCCATCCACGATCTCTGTGCCGAGCGGGGGATCCCCTGCTGGGTGGGGGGCATGCTGGAATCAGCCCTCGGGCAGGGCTACAACATGGCGCTGGCCACGTTGCCCAACTTTCGCTATCCGGCCGACATCTTTCCCTCGCGTCGCTTCTACGTCGAGGATCTCGCCGAGCCGGCCATCGCCCTCAGCGGCCCCTCCCAGGCGACGGCGCCGGACCGGCCGGGCGTCGGCTTTTCGCCGCATCCGGAGCGCCTCCGCGCCCAGACCCTGCGCGAGGCGACGATCGCGACGCCGGCATGAGGATTCGGGGATAGCACCGAGAGAGAAAAAGGGGGGAGGCGGCTCCGGTCGGAGCCGCCTCCCCCTCTAGCTGGGGCCGCCTCAGGGCGTGGGCTGGGGCGGCCGCGGGAGGTGAGTGGAGGGGTCGCCCACCACGAACGGCAGCCCCTCGCTTTTCAGGTACTCGTCGCCGAGGAGGCGGAGCTGCACCCGCCAGGTACGCCACGGCAACCCGCTCTCCGGCTGCGCGCCGTCCTTGTCGAACTCGGCGTGGTACTCGAACAGGGCGGCCTGGAACCGCTGGGTCCACCGCCGGACGCCGTCGGTGCCCCGGCGCTCGACCGGGGACTCCATCGGGTAGCCAAAGGTGTCCTCGCCACCGTAGCGGTCATAGTACTCCTTGAACCCGATGCGCGTGCCGTCCGGCGCCACGTTGCCGACGGCGTGGCCCAGGCCCCGCTCGCCCCACTCAAAGTACCAGTAGTCGGGACCGTTGGCCTCTGCGGCCGGAGCGGGCGCCGCGGCCGGCCCCAGCATCTCGCCGAGCAACCGTCGCTGCACCATGTACTCGGGCGGGTTCTCTGAGTGCCACTCGAGCACCGCCCGCTGAAAGTACTGGACGCACTGGTCGTCGTCGAGGGGATCGGCCACCACCGGGGAACGCGGGTAGCCCAGGACGTCCAGCCCCCCGCTGGCGTCAAAGAACGCACGCCAGGGTCCGCTCACCGCGTATCCCGTAGGCGCCACCCAGGCCTCGTCGGCCGCCAGCACGGTCAGGTAGTCGCTGGTGTCGCCCCCCGCAGCACCGGCCGGCGACGTCGGAAGGGAGGCATCGGCGGAACCCGCCGTGTCGCCGGCCGCCGACGGCCGGTACACCAGGGCTCCGGGCACGCCCCAACAGGCGTCGATCGGCCGGGGGTAGGGATCCGGCGCGTCCGCCGCGCCCGGCTCCACCAGGATCACCGGGTCGCCGCCCACCAGGATCAGGCTGGTGTCTCGGGCGTCGGTGTTGTTCGTGGCGGCGGCCAGGGTGAGATAGTAGGCGCCGTCCGGCGCGCGCTCCAGCGCCTGCGGCTCGCCGTACTTGTCCATCAGGGTGGCGTACGGGGCGGCCGAGGGCACGCCGATCTCCAGCGGCGCGGCGCTGGCGTTCCACAGCACGGTCACCCGGTCGTCGCCCCGGCGCATGCGCACACCGTTCAGGGCCCCGGGCCACACGAACTGCGGCCGGCTGGCGGTAGAGGCCAGGAGCGCCGTGATCTCGTCGGCCGTGGGGGGCGTGGCGGAGCCGCTCCAAAAGTACTCGGCGTCCCGGGCGCCGCGCATCTCGCGGATCGCTACCCGATAGGCGGTATAGGCGGGGCGCGGCGAGCCGTCGTTGCGCACCAGGCCATAGTACTGGTCGTTCTCCGGCTCCTCGTCGCGCATCTTGTACACCGAGTAGCGGGAGACGCCCGCGGCGCGGGCCAACGCCGCGCTCTGGATCATATAGGCCGCCTGCTCCTCCATCGTGGCGCGCAGCCCTCCCCGGTGCAGCGACTTGAGCGGGTCGTCGTGGGGCACGATGTTCGATTCGGGCAGCCAGATGGGTTTGTCCAGCCCGTAGGAGGCCAGGATGCGCCGGTACAGCACCGGCACCGTGTAGCTATTCAGGGGGTTGCCGTACTGGTGCACGGCGACGGCGTCGAAAAAGTAGCTATGCTCGCCGGGGGGCTCCGCCGTCTCGGGCGTGCCTTCCGGCTGACCGGCCTCCTCCTCGGGCACGGCGTCCGTCTCCTCCTCTAGGGCGGCATCCTCCGCGGACGCCCCCTCTTCAGCCGCCGCGTCTTCCTCCCCTTCGTCGGCGCCGAGGGCCGCGATCACCTCGGGGTCCTGGGCCAGTTCGGCCAGCAGGCGCTCCAGGTAGAGCGAGCGCCCCGCCTCGTGGTCGATCCAGTACATGGTGCCCGTGAGGACCACCGTAGCGTTCGGGTTGGCCGACTTGACCGCGCGGTAAGCGACCTTTTGCAGTTGCGCGTACTCGGCCACCGTCCCCGTCCAGCAGAACTCGGGCTCGTTCCACACGATCCAGGTGTCGATGGCCCCCGCGTACTCGCGGGCCAGGCGCGCCATGAACTGGCCCCAGTGATTCTGGGGGTCGTCGTAAGGGAGTTCCAGGTTGTGCGGCGGCGACACGGCGGGGTCTCCCCCGTTGCGGGCCGCCCAGGGAGGCGTGTGGAGCACGACGCCGACCACCTCGATGCCGCGGGCCACCTGCCCCTCGATATCCTGGCGCGTCGGCCAGGCCGAGCCGTTCCAGTCGTCGGGGCCGTTGGGCTGCAGGGCCGACCACCACACCACCACCCGCTCCCAGGACGCTCCGGCGGACAGGGCCATCTCGGGATTATGGATGGCCTGCACGATACCAAAGAAGGGATCCTCCCCAGCGGGCGTCGCCTCGTCAACACCGGGGGCGGACTCGGCCGGAGGAGCGGTGTCCTCTGCCTCGTCGGACAGCGGGTCTTGGGCGTTCACGGCGGCTGGGGTCAGCACAGCGTACTGGCTCAGGAGAAGGATGGCCGTCAGGCCGATGCAGAACAGGCGTTGCAGGGTGCGATGGAACACGGGACGGTCCTCCAGGTGATGTAAGAGCGCTACGAGCAGAGTTGCCTGGCGTGAACCAGCGGGTGTCCCCGATGGATCCGGATACGCGTCGACCTGCCGCAGAGAACGGCGGCAGGTCGACGCAGGCACCAGCGCGGTACGGTCTCACAGCAGTATAACGTGCCGGGCCGCAATTCGTTACCACGAGCGGGCCAGCCGGCAGGATAGCGATCCCCCGCCGGCGCTGGGCCGAGCGGCGATCCGGGGCCTAACCGCGGATCGCCTGGAGCACCTGCTCGGACATGGTGGTCATCAGGATCATCTCGCTGCCCACGGTGATGTAGCGAAAGCCCATATCGACGAACTCTTTGGCGTTCCAGGAGCGCGCCGCGATGCCGGGCACCTTGCCCAGGCGCTGGCACACCGCCAGGACGCTCCGGATAGCCTCGGTGTGGGCCGCTTTGCCCTCCGGGGTGTTCAGGTCCACGCCCATCGACAGGCCGAGGTCCGCGGGCCCCACCCAGCAGCCGTCGATCCCCTCCACCGAGAGGATCTCCTCGGCCCGCTCGACGGCCGTGATCGTCTCGATCTGCACGGCGACGTACACCTCGTCGTTGATTCGGGCGGCATAGTCCTTGCCGAGATGATCGGTGCCAAAGGGTCCAAACGAGCGACCGCCCTGGGGCGGATACTTGCAGCCGCGCACCACCTCACGGGCCTCCTCGGGGCTGTTCACCATGGGCACGATGATGCCCATCGCGCCGCGATCCAGCGCCCGGCCGATGGTGTAGTAGTCGTTCTGTTGCACGCGGATGGCCGGCATGGCCCCGCCGAGGGCGATGGCATCAAAGGCGGCCTGGTTGTCGCTATCGGAAAAGTTGCCGTGCTGGTTGTCCACCATGACGAAATCGAACCCCGCCAGGGCGCAGGCCTTGCCGGCCAGCGGCGCCCCCATGGTGATGGTGAGCCCCAGTGCGGCTTGACCCGCTTGCATACGCCGCTTGCATTCGTTGGTGAGCATGAACGCCTCCTGATGATGGGCCGCAACGGGCGCGGCAGAACGACGCGGGGATTGTACGCTCGGCCGGCGGAGGGGGCAAGGACTACATCCCCTCCCAGAAGCGAACGCGTGTTCACCTCCGGGAGGGAGGCCCCTTGAGGCAAAGGCTCAGTACTCCCAGCCCATATGCGGCTTGGGCAGGCGTACCACGCGGTCCAGGCGCTCGAGGAGGTCCTGCGGGCCGCGGAGATCGTCGGTGAACGCCAGGCCGGTGGCCGG
>JAAZBQ010000661.1 GCA_012513725.1 Chloroflexota bacterium | reverse complement strand
TAGCGGTTGAACCACCCCTCGCTCTGGGCGCGTCGCGGCATGAACGGCATGGGCGTTTGCTGTTCCTGCTGCTGATCGGCGGCGAACTGATCGGCGTTCTCCACTACATCGTTGCGCACGGCCGTCAGGAAATCCAGGATCTCCGGGCAGTCCTCGAACATCGCGCGGATGTCGCCGATGAGTTGATCGACGACGAATCCCACCAGCTCGTTGCGCACCTCCTCCAGTGCCTGGCGGCGTTGGCGGTCCAGGTCCCGCGTCTGGCGCATGGTGTTCTCGAATTTCTCCGTGAGCGCCGGACGGTAGCTCTCCAGCCGTTCGCGGGTCTCGGGATCCAGCTGCTCGTACGATTCCGACGATAGCGGTTCCCCCTCCACGACGGGGGCGATGTGCAGCCCCATCTGCGAGCGGATCAGCGTGAACCCCCGCTCCTGGACGTACTGCTCCAGATCCTGCATGAGGGTCTGCTGGCGCTCCTGAAACGCCAGGGTGATCTCCCGACGGCGCTCGGCATACAGGTCGCCCTCCAGGGTTCGCGGGATATCCTCTCGCAGTTGCTTGACGAGTTCCTCCATCTCCTTGCGGAGCGCGCTGGCGCGCCCGGAGGGGGTGCTAATGGCCTTGGGGCGCAGGGGGTCCTCGAAATTGTTCACATAACACCACTGGTCGGGCACGCGCTGCCGGCAGGCTTGCTCCCGCAGGAACTGCTGGGTGACGCGCGAGCGCCCGGTCCCCGGCGGTCCGACGACGGCGATGTTGTACTGCTCGCCAGGCATCTCCACGCCGAACTCGATGGAGCGCACGGCCCGCTCCTGGCCGATGATGTGGTCCAGCGGCGGCGCCGCCTCGGTAGAGTCGATGCCGATAGAGGCTGGATCGGTGCGCAGGCGGAGCTGCTCGACGGAAAGCGCCAGATCTTTCGGGGGCATACCTCACCTCACTGCTATCCTCCGCCCGGCCAGGGACCCGGCGGTTACATGCGACCATCTGCGGACACCGCACAGGCGATCAGCCGCGAGATCGAGGCGTAGGGAGTGGGGGAGGGACGGCACGAGAGGCTGCTGGCTCGGCCTGGTGCAAAGGGGAATGCAACTGCTCGCGCCACTAGTATAGACGGGCAGTCGGCGGCCCGCAACCTCCCGCGGCCGTGGCTGTAGAGCCAGACACGGCGCCTGGGAGGCGCCACCGGAGTGATGCGGGAACATGGCGTGGTCGTGCCGGCGGGGCGCACACCAGCACTCCGTGATCCGGCCCCTCGGCGCGAACCTGAGTATACTGTGTGTGCGCGTCTCAGATTGACCACCGCCGTCCCGAACGTTATAATCCGCATAGATTGCTCCGTTGTACGCTCTCTCACCAGCCCGAGGGAATGGCACATGCAGGCGCTGCGCAAAACCGCCGAGGGCCGCGGTCACGTCGCGTTAGTGGACGTGCCGGAGCCGCAGGTCGGTCCCCACGATATCCTGATGAAGGTCTACGCCGCTGGCATCTGTGGCAGCGACCTGCTGATCGAGGATGACCGCCACTTTTACCGGGCGCCGGTGACTCTGGGCCACGAGTTCTCGGGCGTCGCCTGCGCCGTGGGGAGCGCCGTTACCCGGGTCCGCGAGGGCCAGAAGCTGGTGGCCGACATCGAGTGTGCCCCCGGCGACTGGCTGGGCGTCACCGTGGACGGCGCCTATGCCCCCTACATGCGCCTCCCCGAGCACGTCGCCTACCCCGTGGCCGACCACGTGTCGCTGGAGCACGCCGGCCTGGCCGAGCCGATCGTGGCCACCCACCACCTCATCCAGGAGCGCGCCCAGGTCAAGGTCGGGGATGACGTCGTCATCGTGGGGCCGGGGCCCATGGGCATCATGGCGGTGCAGTACGCCAAGGTGTGTGGGGCGCGGCGCGTCTTTCTCATCGGCCTGCGCGACGACGAGCGCCGCCTGCAGATCGGGGCCCAGGTGGGGGCCGATCACCTGCTGTACTCGGAGGAGAACCCCGAGGAGGCGGTGATGGACCTCACCGGCGGCAAGGGCGCCGAGTTCGTCCTGGAATGCTCGGCCAGCGAGCGGGGCGTGCAGCACGCCATCGGCTGCGCGCGCAAGGCCTACGAGGGCCCGGGCGGCAAGGGCGTCATCGTGTTCATCAGCCTGTGGGGCCAGCGGCTCACCCTGGACCTTGACCAGATCAGCCTCGGCCAGCTGGATATCCGCGGCTCCTGGAGTTGGAACGGCCGCGAGACCTGGGAGCATGCCGTAGATCTCCTGAACCGCGGCGTGTTCGATCTCGATCCCATGATCACCAACCACTATGCGCTGGACGAGTGGGATACGGCGTTCGCCAACCTGCGGGCCAAGCAAGACGTCAAAGCCTACATCCATCCCCACGGAAGGAAATGGAGCCCGGGGTGAACAGGCGCAAGCAGCCTGCCGAAGAGGCCCTCGCCGTTCCCCTGGAGGTGGATGGCCGCCCCATGGAGGAGCCCAACCGCGTTCAGGCGGGCGCCATGCGCGTGGCGTTGAACGGTCTGTTCTGGGGACAGGCGGGGACCGGCTCCGGGCAGTATTTGCAGAACCTGCTCCCCAGCCTGGCGCACCTGCAGCCCTCGGCCCGCTATGTCCTCCTGGGACCTGTCGACGGTGCGGCCGCCTCGACGGGCACCGACGATCCGGACGCGCCCTGGTCCCGCCACACCCTGCGCACGCCGTTCGACGGCCGCAGCGACGGCCTGGCCAAGGTCTGGTTCGAGCAGGTCGCCTTTCCCCGGGCCTGCCGGCGGATCGACGCGGACGTGGCGCACGTGCCCTACTTTGCGCCGCCGCTCTTTCCTACCGTGCCCACCGTGGTTACCATTCACGACCTCATCCCGCTGATCCTGCCCTCCTACCGGGCCTCGCGCAGCGTGCGCGCCTACATGGCCCTGGTAGCCCGGGCGGCGCGTCGGGCCCACGTGGTGGTGACCGATTCCCAGGCCTCTGCCCGCGACATCGAACGGCTGCTGGGACTGGCGGGGGATCGCCTGCGGGTCATCTACTTGGCAGTCGATGCCCATTTCCGGCCGCTGGCGCCTGCCGACCGCCGGGAGGTGCTCGGCCGCCTGGGCCTCCCGGAAGAGTTCCTGTTGTACCTCGGAGGCTTTGACCGGCGCAAGAATGTGCTCACCCTCCTGGAGGCCTATGCGCAGGCCCGCGAGCGCCTCGGCGGAATGCCCCTGGTGCTGGCCGGCCGTCTTCCGGAGCGCGACACGCCCTACGCCCCCGATCCGCGGCCGGCCATCGCCCACCTGGGCCTCGCCGGCGCCGTGTATCTGCCCGGCTGGGTGGACGAGGCGGACAAGCCGGCGCTGTACTCTGCGGCGCGGGCCTTTTGCTTCCCCTCGGCGTACGAGGGGTTTGGGCTGCCGGTGTTGGAGGCCATCTCTTGCGGCACCCCGGCGATCATCGCCTCCGGCAGCAGCCTGGAAGAGGTCGCCGGAGCTGGCGGCCTGGCGACCCCCGCCGGCGACGTTGCAGCGCTGGGCGAGGCGCTGGTGCGCATCACCCGGGAGCCCCGCCTGCGCGAGGATCTGTCCGAGGCGGGCCTGCAGCACGCCCAGCGCTTCTC
>JAAZBQ010000660.1 GCA_012513725.1 Chloroflexota bacterium | reverse complement strand
GCAGGAGGAGCAGGCCGGGCAGGAGCGCCCCGGCGCGGGGTGCAAAGGCAGCCAGCCCCGCCGCCAGATCGCCCACCGCGGCTGCCGGGGTGTAGCGATAGTAGGTGGTGAGCGCCAGGTCGCCGGCCGCCGGCGCGCCTTCGATGAGGAGGTCGCCCGGGGCCAGCGCATCGCCGTCCGTCCGCCAGAACCCCAGACCGTAGGGCTCCGGGGCCCACAGAGTGGCCCGGTAGAGGGCGCCCGCGGCGTCACTGAGCGGGGCGAACGCCACGCGCAGGCGATCGTTATGCCGCAGGCCGCCGACGTCGACCCACGTCTCACGCGCCGGTGTGGCGTCCTGGCCCCCCACATCGAGGCGCTCCAGGGTCAGGCGCAGTCGGGCGCCCTCGGGCAGAGGCTGCTCCGCGTCGTACACCACCGCCCAGAACTCGATCTCGGCCAGGTTTGCGTGGCGGGAGAAGAAGGTCTGGACGATCGTTCCGGCGCCATCGAGGGGGGGCGTGGCGGAATCCAGCCGCCCCTGCTCGACGTCAACCAGGGTGCGGGAGGGGAACCCGACGGCGACCCAGGCAACGAGCGCGGCCAGCACGCAGACCACGCCCGCCCCCACCGTCGCCAGCCGGCGCCGGGCAGGGGCGGCGCCGTTCGCGCAGGCGGAAAGGACCACCTACTCGGACCTCTGCTGCAGTTCGTAGAGCTTGTTGATCGCCTCGATCGGCGACATGGACATGACGTCCAGGTTACGGAGCTCCTCGATGACCGGATGCACGCCGCCAAAGAGGTACAGCTGCTGCGGCTCGCGGATACGCCGGGGCGTCGGGAGGCGCTCGTCGCCGCTCTCCAGTTCCGTCAGGATTTCCTCCGCGCGGTGCACCACCGCCCGGGGCAGCCCGGCCATCTGGGCGACGTGGATGCCGTAGGAGCGATCCGCCCCACCGGGCACGATGTGGTGGGTAAAGACGATCTCCTCACCCGATTGGGCGACGGCCACGTTATAGTTGCGCACCCGGGGCAACAGCGCCTCCAGTTCGGTGAGCTCGTGGTAGTGGGTGGCAAAGAGCGTTCGGCACTGCAGGCGGGGGTGGTTGTGGAGGAACTCGACCACCGACCAGGCGATGGAGATGCCGTCGTAGGTGCTGGTGCCGCGGCCCACCTCGTCGAGGATCAGCAGGCTGCGGCCGGTGGCGTGGTTCAGGATGTTGGCCATCTCGACCATCTCGACCATAAAGGTGCTCTGCCCGGCGGAGATCTGGTCCTGGGCGCCCACCCGGGCAAAGATGCGGTCCACCAGGCCGACACGGGCCGACTCGGCGGGCACAAAGGAGCCCACCTGCGCCAGGAGGGTGATCAGCGCCACCTGCCGGAGAAAGGTGGACTTGCCGCTCATGTTCGGCCCGGTGATGATGTGCACCGCCTCTTCCCCCGAGAGGCGCACGTCGTTGGGCACGAACAGGGCCCCCGAGGGGAGCAGCCGCTCGACGACGGGGTGCCGGCCGCCGACGATCTCCAGCCGGTCGTCGTCCGCGAGCTCGGGCCGCACATAGCCACAGGCGGCGGCGTGCTCGGCGAGGCTCAGGTAGACGTCCAGATGGGCGACGGCGCGGGCGGTGGCCAGGAGGGCCGACGCATGGCCGGCGAGATCGCCCAGGAGCGCCCGGTAGAGCGCCGTCTCGAGCTCCTGGGTGCGGTCCGCCGCGTTCAGGATCAGCGCCTCGTGGTCCTTGAGCTCGGGGGTGATGTAGCGCTCCGAGTTCACCAGGGTCTGCTTGCGGATATAGTCGTCCGGCACCATCTCGCCGTTGGCCTTGGTGACCTCGAGATAGTAGCCAAAGACCTTGTTGTAGCCGACCTTTAGGCTCTTGAGGCCGGTGCGCTGGCGTTCCACCTTCTCCAGCCGGGCCACCCACCGCTTGGATTCGGCCACCGAGTCCTCGATGGCGTCCAGCTCGGACGAGTACCCCCGGCGGATGACGCCCCCCGCAGCCAGCGTGGCGGGAGGCTCGTCGACGATGGCCGCGCCGATCGCCTCGACGACCTCTTCGGCCGGGGCGAGGCCCTGCCCATCGAGGGGGTAGACCGTGCCGGCCTCCGGAAGGTCGCTCTCGGCCACCAGGTGCCCGACGAGGGCGCGAACCTCCCCGGTGCGATCGAGGGCCGCCCGGAGCGCCAGGAGCTCCCGGGGCAACGCCACGCCCTGCACCACGCGGTTGGTGAGGCGCTCGAGGTCGGCGTACCCCTTGAGGGCGGCGCGGAGCGCCGTGCGCCGGTGGGCGCTACGAAAGGCCACGTCGACGGCGGTCAGCCGCTCCTCGATGGCGCCCCGATCCAGCAAGGGCTGCCCGAGCCAACGACGGAGGAGGCGGCCGCCCATGGGGGTCAGCGTCTGATCGAGGACGTCTAGCAGCGAGCCCTCGGCGGCGCGGCCGCGCATCGTCTCGGTGAGCTCCAGGCACCGCCGCGTGGGGGCGTCCAGGGCCATAAAGGCCTCCACCGAATAGGTGGCGAGCCGGGTGAGCTGCGCGAGGGCAGTGGGCTGGTGCGCCTGGAGGTACTGGAGGAGCACGCCCGCGGCCCGGGCCGCCAGGGGCTGGTCCTCGCAGCCGTAGCCGGCCAGCGTGCTCACGCGGAAATGCCCCAGGAGGGCCTGCCGGGCGGTGCCAGCCTCAAACCGCCACTCGTCAAAGAGGGCCACCGCAGCCTCATAGCCTGCCAGGGCCGGGTAGCGTCGGGCGACCTCCTCGGGCGGCGGGGCGCCCTGGGCGGTGTGGGGCTCGCCGCCGTCGGAGAGAACCAGTTCGGCGGGGTTCAGGCGCTCGAGTTCCCGAAGGGCGGCGGACACGGCTTCAGCGGCGCCCCGTTGGGAGCCCGGGGCGATCTGGGTGGTGGCAAACTCGCCCGTGGTGATGTCGGCGTGGGCCAGGCCGACGCCGTGGGGCGAGAATACGGCGGCGGCGAGATAGTTGTTGCGCTTGTCGGCCAGCAGCCCCGGCTCTACGACGGTGCCGGGCGTCACGATGCGCACCACCTCGCGGGCCATCAGCCCGCCAGAGTCCTGCTCCCCCTGCTGCTCGCAGACGGCCACCTTGTACCCGCGGGCGATGAGCCGGGCGATATAGCCCTCGGCGGCGTGGTAGGGGACGCCGGCCATCGGCACGCGCTGGCCCTTGGCCACGTTCCGCGAGGTGAGCACCACGTCCAGCTCGCGGGCGGCGATCTGGGCGTCCTCGTCAAAGGTCTCGTAAAAGTCGCCGAGCCGGAAAAAGACGATGGCGTCGCGGTGTTGGCGCTTGATCTCGAGGTACTGGCGGCGAATGGGGGTCGCGTCGGTGTTGGCCATGATCCTTCCCTGGGGGTACAGCCGGCTATGCTGCCGATGAGTATACGGATCGACACGTAACTCGTCAACGTGGGGAAGATTCGACAGGATGGGCAGGATGGGCAGGATTCGGATTCCACGATAGAGCAGCGTGCTCTTGTCATAGCCAAGGCACGATGATGGTAGTGGGCATTCAAGAATGCTCACTCTGAGTGTCTCTTCCATCCTCCCCTGCCGGGATACTTGAGGGATGGGGGTTGGCGGCTATAATGCCCGGAGGGAGTCGGTAGAGGTCCCTGGAGTCGTAGGGGAGGTGTCGTGCTCGACGCCACATTCTGCCCGCGCTGCGGGACGCGGCTGGAGCGGCGCATGGCCGCCGATCGAGAGCGCATGGTCTGCCCGGCCTGCGGGTACATCCATTACGTCAACCCCATCGTCGCGGCCGGCTGCCTCGTCGAGGAGGACGGCCGGGTGCTCCTCGTGCGTCGCGGGGTGGAGCCCGGCATCGGCCAGTGGGGCCTGCCCGCCGGCTATGCCGAGGCGGGCGAGCGCCCGGAGGAGAGCGCGGTCCGCGAGACCCTGGAGGAGACCGGGCTGCGCGTCGAGGTCGACGATTTCATCGGGGTGTACTCGTTCCTGGCCGAGGCGCTCCCGGGCGGGGTGCTGGTCCTCTACGCGGCCCACGCGGTGGGCGGCGCCTTGCAGGCGGGAGCCGACGCCACCGAGGCGCGCTTCTTTGGCCCGCACGATCTTCCCGACGAGATCGCCTTTCCCCTGCACCGTCGAGCCCTCGGGCAGTGGGCTCGGGCCGCCACCATCGCCTGCCGGGAGATCGATCCGGGCGAGTTCGAGCAGGTGGCGCGCCTCGTCAGCCGGGCGGACCTCGCCCTGCAACCCTCACTGGAGCACTATGCCGCGCACCCGACGGCAGTCCTCCTGGTGGCCCTGGAGGGGACGGAGGTCGTCGGCTTTTTGGGCGCCGAGGAGGGCCAGGAGCCGGACGGGATCGAGCTGCGAGACATCTATGTACTGCCCGACTATCGCCGCTGGGGGATCGGCACGCGCCTGCTGAGCACCATGGCCGCGCGCGCCGCGGAGCGGGGGGCGCGGCGCCTCCGCGCGGAGGTGGATCCGGCCAACCCCGGCTTGCTCCTGCTCACCCACTCGGGATTCCGGGTCTGCGGGTTCCTGCAAGAGCCGGAACGCGGCAGGCTGTTCCTCTGCCGCGAGATCGCCCCACCCGCACCCCCTGCCGGCGGCTGACGCCCGGGACGGCGTACCCCTGAACGGAGGCCCACTGTGCATCCCATCATCGGCATCCCCACCAGCATCGGGCGCGGGCCCCTGGTCGAGTACGGCGTGCGCTCCTCGTACTGCGACGCCATCCTCGCGGCGGGCGGAGCGCCCCTGCTCCTGCCCCCCATGCCGGAGGGGGCTCTCCGGGCGGCGTTCGGCCGGTTGGACGGCTTGCTTCTCCCGGGTGGTGGCGACGTCGCCGCCCACCGCTACGGCGGTCCGGATTCGGGCCTGCTGACCCTCGTCGAAGAGGAGCGCGACGCCCTCGAGATCGCCCTGACGTGCTGGGCACTGGCCGACGGCCTGCCGACGCTGGCCATCTGCCGGGGCATCCAGGTGCTGAACGTGGCAGCCGGGGGAACGCTGATCCAGGACGTTCCCTCCCAGGTGGCGGGCGCCCTGGTGCACCGCAGCGCCCCGGGCAGCCCGCCCGAGCACCTGGAGCACACCGTGGCGCTGGCGCCCGGGTCGCGGCTGGCCGCCGTCTATGCGCCGGAGGGGGAGGTGTGGGTGAACTCTCGGCACCACCAGGCGGTGGATGCGGTGGCGCCCGGGCTGCGGACCACGGCCGTCGCCGCGGACGGCGTCATCGAGGGGATCGAGGCGGAGGACGGGCGGTTTGTCGTCGGGGTGCAATGGCACCCGGAGAACCTGGCGCCCGCGGACGCGGCCACCCGCCGGCTGTTCGCCGCCCTGGTGCAGGCGGCCGGCACGTCGAGACAGGAGGCATCCGGGTGATCGGCGTCTTTGACTCGGGGGTCGGGGGGCTCTCGATCCTGCGGGCGCTCTACCGAGCGCTCCCTGAGCAGGACTATCTCTACGTGGCAGACTCTGCCCACTGCCCGTATGGCGCGCGCTCGGCGGAGGAGATCCGCCGGCTGAGCCTGGGGATCGGGCGCTATCTGGAGGCCGAGGGCGCCACAGTGGTGGTGGTGGCCTGCAACACGGCCTCTG
>JAAZBQ010000659.1 GCA_012513725.1 Chloroflexota bacterium | reverse complement strand
TGGGCGCTCCGGAGCCGCGGCAAGGTCGCCCGCGTCTCTTGCGCCGACCCCCTCACGCCGGGGTTGCTCCTGATGCCCGGGGCGGAAGAGTTTGCGCCGCGCACGCTGACCGATGAAGACTGCGTGGTGGCCATCGACACGGCGGATATCCAGCGGTTGGGCAGCGTCTACGACGCCGAGCGGTTCGCCCGTGTGCCCCTGGTGGTCATCGACCATCACATCACGAACAGCCGGTTCGGCGCGGTGAACTTTGTGGAGGATCGCTCCTCGACGGCCGAACTCGTGCTGGACCTGATCCACCATATGGGTATCCCGCTGGACCGCACGATGGCCACCTGCCTGATGACCGGCCTGGTCACCGACACGCAGTCCTTCCGCACCACCTCCACCACGGCGCAGTCGTTCGAGGCGGCGGTGGCGCTCATCGAGGCGGGCGTCGACCTGCCCCGCATCATGGACGCCGCCTTCAAGCAGCGTACGGTGGGCTCCCTCAGCGTGTGGGGCGAGGCGCTGTGCCGGGCGCAGTTTGAGCGGGGCGTGCTCTGGACGGTGGTGTCGCGGGAGATGCTCTCGGGCAACGGCCACCGCGACGACACGGTGAGCGGATTGGTGAACTTTATGGCCACCGTCGACGAGGCGCGCATCGCGGCGGTGTTCCACGAGCGGCCGGGCGGCGAGGTCGAAGTGGGCCTGCGCTCGGTGCCCGGGGTCGACGTGGCGGTGATCGCCAAGCGGTTCGGCGGCGGTGGGCACGTCCAGGCGTCGGGCTTTACGATGGCCGGCACCCTCGACGAGGTGGCGGCCACGGTCGTGCCGGCGCTGCGCGAGGCCGCGGAAGGGGATGGACTTGGGGCGGAACGGTAGCGGGCGCCGCGAGGGCGTCTCCGGCGTGCTGAACGTCGACAAACCCTCGGGCCCCACCTCCCACGACGTGGTGGCGCGCGTCCGACGGCTGGCAGGCCAGCGACGCGTCGGGCACGCCGGCACGCTGGATCCTCTGGCGACGGGCGTGCTGGTGGTGTGCCTGGGCAAGGCGACCCGCCTGGTAGAGTACCTGACCGATCTGGACAAGGTCTACCGGGCCACCATTCGCCTCGGCGTGACCACCGACACGTGGGACGCCGATGGCGAGGTGCTCGAGGAGCGAGACGCCGCCGGCATTTCCCGGGAGGACGTTGCGGCGCTGCTGCCCGAGTTCCAGGGGCGCATCGCCCAGGTGCCACCCATGTACTCGGCGCTCAAGCGCGGCGGACAGCCCCTCTACCGGCTGGCGCGCCAAGGTATCTCGGTGGAGCGGGAGCCGCGCGAGGTGGAGATCCACGCGCTGACCCTGGAGGCCTGGTCGCCGCCGGAGATGGTGCTGCACGTGCGCTGCGGCAAAGGCGCCTACATCCGCTCGCTGGCCCACGACCTGGGGCAGCGGCTGGGGGTGGGGGCGCACATCGCGGCGCTCCGCAGGCTGGCGGTCGGCCATTTCTCCGCCGGGGATGCTGTCGCGCTGGAGGACCTGGAGGCAGCCGGCGAGGGGTGGACGCAGCGCCTGCTCTCGCCTGCCGTGGCGCTCCGGCACCTGCCGAGCGTGGTGCTCGATGCGGAGGACGTGCGTCGCGCGCAGCACGGAGGAACGGTGGTGATCGATGCGGCCCCGGCGGGGGCCTTGGTGTGCGCCTACGATGGGGCGGGACGGCTGATTGCGATGCTGCGGCCCGCGGACGGCACCGGTGCGTGGCGACCGGACAAGGTGCTAGAGTCCGCCGGCTAGCCCCACCATGCGATAGAGTGTGGCGATGAGTATCTACGAGAGCCTGGAACTACCCCGTCCCGAGCGGGACGTCGTGCTCAGCATCGGGTCCTTTGATGGCGTGCACCTGGGGCATCAGCACCTGCTGCGCAACCTGGTGGCCCACGGCCGGGAAACCGGGCGCCTGAGCGCCGCACTTACCTTTTTTCCCCATCCTCGCGCCGTGCTGCGGCCGGACCAAGCCCCCCAGTACCTCACCACCCAAGAGGAGCGCAACGAACTGCTGGCCAGCCTGGGGCTGGACCTGGTCGTCGTGCTGCGCTTTGACCGCGCGATGGCCGCCACGAGCGGCGAGGAGTTTGTGCGGCTGCTGTACGATCGCCTGCGCATGCGCGAGCTATGGGTGGGGACCGATTTCGCCATGGGCCGCGGGCGCGCCTTTGCCGTACCCGAGTTGCGGGCGCTCGGCGAAAGGATGGGCATCGGACTGCGGGTGGTGCCCCCCTTTGAGCACGGCGGGGAGCCCGTCAGCAGCACGCGCATCCGGACGGTGCTGGCCGCCGGCGACGTCTCCGAGGCGCGCGCCCTCCTGGGGCGGCCCGTCACCTTTCGGGGGCAGGTGGTCGAGGGCGAACGCCGGGGGCATTGGCTGGGCTTTCCAACGGCCAACCTGGCGCTGGACCCCAATCGCGCCATCCCCCTGGACGGCGTCTATGTCGTCTGGGCGGTGGTGGAGGGCTGCCGCTACCCGGCGGTGGCGAACCTGGGAGCCAGCCCCTCCTTTGATAGCGACACGCGGCTCCTGGAGGTGCACCTCCTCGACTATCAGGGGGATCTCTACGGCCGGATGATGACCGTGGAGTTTGTCCAGCGCCTGCGGCCGGTGGAGCGGTTCGACGACCTGGACGCCCTCGTTCGCCAGATTCAGGGGGACGTGCAGGTGGCGCGGGAGGTGCTCTCCGGCGCCCGGGCGGTGCACCCCTAGAGCGAGGAATCGTCGTGCCCTATTGGGAGATCGATCACACGGCGGATCTGGCGCTGCGGGTGTCTGCGGCCAGCCTGGAGGGGCTGTTCGTCGACGCGGCGCAGGGCATGTTTGGCCTGCTGGACTGCACCTCGGCCGACGCGGCGCCCGAGGTGGCTCGGGAGATCTCCCTCACGGCGCCCGACGTCGAGACGCTCCTGGTGGATTGGCTCGGCGAGTTGCTCTACCTCCAAGAAGCCCACGAGGAGTGCTATACCGCGTACGACCTCCACGCACTGGACGCCCATCGACTCCACATCACCGCGCACGGGCAGGGCGGCGCCTCCGTTCGGCGGGGCATCAAGGCGGTGACCTACTCCTACCTCGAGGTGACCCGAACCGACGAGGGTCTGGAGGCGACGGTGACGTTTGACGTCTGATCGTACGGCGGTCGATGGCGGGCCGCCGAGGAGGTGAGACGATGGTCAGCAGGACGGACCTGGTGCGGGTGAGCGAGCACGTGTACGAGGTGCCCGCCGGGTATCGCGACGACATGCGGGTGCCCGCGAGGGTGTACGCCGACGACTATATCCTGGAGCAGGCGGAGGGCGATCGCTCCCTCGAGCAGCTGGTGAACGTGGCCACCCTGCCCGGCGTGGTGGGCCAGGTGCTGGCAATGCCCGACATGCACCAGGGGTACGGGTTCCCCATCGGAGGGGTCGCGGCGACGGCGCTGCCCGACGGGGTGATCTCGCCCGGCGGCGTGGGGTACGACATCAACTGCGGCGTGCGGCTCCTCTCCGCGGCGATCGACGCACAGGATCTCCGCCCCCATATCCCCCGGCTGCTGGCGGCCATCGACGCCCGGGTGGGCACCGGGGTGGGCGCGTCGGGTTCCCTGCGCCTGGGGGAGGCGGAACTGCGCCGGGTGCTCGAGGAGGGCGCCGGGTGGGCCGTCGCCAAGGGCTACGGCACGCCGGAGGACCTGGAACACACCGAGGAGCGGGGCCGCATGACTTCGGCGGACGCCAACGCGGTGAGTGCTCGGGCCCAGTCGCGGGGCCGGAACCAGGTCGGCACGCTGGGGGCCGGCAACCACTTTTTGGAGATCGACGAGGTCACCGAGATCTATGACCAGGCTACGGCCAACGCCTTTGGCCTGGTGCGCGGGCGGGCGTGTGTGTGGATCCACTGCGGCTCTCGGGGCCTGGGGCACCAGGTGTGCACCGATGCGGTGCGCGTGATGCAGCAGGCCACGGCCAGGTACGGCATTCGGCTGCCCGACCGCGAGTTGGCCGCCGTGCCGTTCGATTCGCCCGAGGGGCAGCAGTACTTTGCGGCGATGAGCGCCGCGGCGAACTATGCCTGGGCCAACCGCCAGGTGATCGCCCACCTGGTGCGAGAGACGTTCGCCGAGGAGCTGGGCGGCAAGGTGCCCAACACGCACCTGGCCATGGTCTACGACGTGTGCCACAACATCGCCAAGGTGGAGACCCACGAGGTGGGAGGGAGCAGTCGTAAGCTATGAGTCCACCGCAAGGGGGCCACGCGGGCCTTTGGACCGGGCCGTCCCGAGCTATCGGCGGCCTTTCGCCACACCGGCCACCCGGTCTTGATCCCCGGGGACATGGGCACCGGTTCGTACGTGCTGGTGGGCACCGAGGCGGCCATGCAGGAGACGTTCGGCTCGTCGTGCCACGGCGCGGGGCGGGTGATGAGCCGCTCGCAGGCACGGCGCAGCGTGCGGGTCGATGAGCTGCGTGCCGAGCTGGAGCGCGAGCAGATCGTCATCCAGGCGGGCAGCCGGGCCGGCCTGGTGGAGGAGGCGCCGCAGGCCTACAAGGACCTCGACCGGGTGGTGAACGTGGTGCACGAGGCCGGCATCGCCCGGCGCGTGGCGCGGACCCGCCCCCTGGGGGTCATCAAGGGCT
>JAAZBQ010000658.1 GCA_012513725.1 Chloroflexota bacterium | reverse complement strand
GTGACAAAAGTCGATGCCGCCCGGCGGTTCGGTGGGCAGGTGCTCCGAGGCGGGATCCTCCAGCGCGGCCCCCACGCCGAGGGCTGGCACCATGTGCTCATCGGCCGAGAGCCCTCGGCCACCCGGCGTAGGCCCGGGGAACGGGGCGACATCCCACGTCTGCCCCCCGTCGGCGCTGCGGGCCTGCATGGTGACAAAGGGGCGCTCCCGGTCGCGGGCGTGAAACTCCGCGTGGGACTGGTGGTACCCGAGGGTAAAGCCGACGACGATCTCGTCGCCACTGCCCGTGCCGGGCCAGCACCAGATGCCATAGTTGGCCGGCCATCCGGCGAACCGCGCCGGCGCCCGGTAGATGGTGATATGCCGCATGGGACCTCCTCGCTCCTCGCTTCGGGTGGCGTCGAGCGCCAGTGTAGGCGACGCATCGCCGGTGGGCAAGGCCATTGGTTACGGCCGACGCTTGATGTTCCGTGTGGGGTGCGGTAGAGTGGGTACGGAGATTCAGCACGCCGGCGTCCGTCTAGCGCCTCCAGTCCCCTGCATGCACCGTTTGGCGCCGGCGCCCCGCTTGTCACGGGAACGGGGGAGCCGTGTGCCGATGACCGAAATGACGTTCCGGGAGACGCGGATCACCGGTTGGGCCGACTTTTGCGAGCGCGCCTTTGCCGATTCCTGGCGGGCGGACCTGGCCCGCCACCGCTCGCCGTACGCGTTCCGCGGCATGCCCGACGCCGCGGGATCGCTATCCACGTCGTTGCAGCGGATGGGCGGCCCGTACCGGGATACCGAGTGGCACCTACTGCGCACCTTTATGCGCTACGCCGACGTCCAGCGCGCCCGACGGCCGCGATCCGATTGGTCGTGGATGGCCCTGGCCCAACATCACGGCCTGCCCACCCGCCTCCTCGACTGGACCTTTTCCCCCTTTGTGGCGCTCCACTTTGTCACCCTCGACCGCACGCTGTATCACGTGGACGGGGTCGTGTGGTACGTGGACTGCACCCGCGTCATCGCGCACTTGCCCGATCCCTTGCGTCGCGAACTGGAGCGCGCCCGCGCCGCGGTGCTCTCCACCGAGATGCTGGAGCGGACGGTGCCCACGCTGGAGGCGTTGGACGCGCTCGCGGCCCAGACCGACGAGCCCTTTGCCATGTTCTTCGAGCCGCCCTCGGTGAGCGCCCGGATCATCAACCAGCGCGCCCTCTTTTCCATGATGTCCCGCGCGGATGGCCAGTTCGACGCGTGGCTCCGCGAGGAGCACCCCGATCTCTGCGGGCGGATGGTCATCCCGGCGGAGCGTAAGTGGGAGCTACGCAACAAACTGGACCAGGCCAACTTTACCGAGCGCTTGCTCCTGCCGGGCCTCGACGGCCTGGCCAGTTGGCTCGCGCGCTACTATGGGCCGGCGCCGTCCGGCGCCCAGGATGTCGAGGGGCGGGATATCGAGATCGCGTCGGGCTCGGCGTTCGACGACTAGGTGACGTCCGGAAGTTGGTGCGCTCCACACGGAGCGCACGCATGCCGGACGAACGGTGCGTGACGACGAGGTGCGAGATCGGGCCGCTCAGTGCAGGGCGGCCGCGGGCTGGGCGTAGGGGCCCGCCCGGAGGGCGTCCAGGTAGCCGGCCTCGCGCAGGCCGCCCAGGGAAAAGAACGCGTGGCCTGGCGCGCCCATCTCGCGGGCCAGCGCGATGCGAGCGGCGAGCTCGTCGAACGGCAAATACCCACCACCGCCCCTTTCGACCCCGATCCCGGGCAGGATGCCACTGGCCGGTGCATGCGCCTGCAGATCGGCGAGCGTCGCACGCCACAGTTCGCGGGCAGGCTCATAGCCCTTTTCGGAGTGTTCTGCCTGCATGCTGTAGCTATACAGCATCGGCGCGATGTATTGCACGTGTCCCTCGCGCAGCCAGCGCGGGCCGTCCTGGCAATAGTCGTAAAAGCCCAGGAGCGCCGAGTCGCCGAGGCCCATGGGGTTCATGAACAGGGGCCACACCGCCGCCGACACCTGCAGCCCGGGCCGGGCGGCGCGCGCGCGAGCCGCCACCTCCGCCACCAGATGCGTCAACCGGTCGCGCTGATAGTGTCCACGCCAGACCTCATCCTCGACGCCGGGGCAGGCCGGGTCGGCGGCACACGCCTC
>JAAZBQ010000657.1 GCA_012513725.1 Chloroflexota bacterium | reverse complement strand
GGTTCATAGAGTCGCCTTCCCTGGCCGTGGGGGTGGAGGCCCGTCCAGACACGCCGTCGTCCGCGCCCCCCGTCGGACGGCGCCTGCTGCAGGGCCATCGCCAAGACAACAGGATTCTACGGTGCGCAGCGCAACACGTCAAGCGCCCTGCAGGGAAGGGTGTGCTGGAGCATGGCCAAGCGCAAGGGCCGGCATGTACCTGGGAACAGGACGCCTGTTGGGCTGAGGCCACAGAGAAGGGAACGTTTTGCCAGAATGGTAGCGGCAGGCCATAATCGGGCCAGCCGGCGCAACCCGACGACCGATACCCGACGCCGGACGCTCACCACGCGAGGAATCCCCTATGCGCATGGACCGCGGATACGTCGCCCTGATCGCCACGGTGGCCATCTGGGCATCCACCTTTGTGGTCACCAAGGCGGCGCTCGTTGACCTGGGGCCCTTGACGCTGACGGCTGCCCGGTTCATGGTAGCCCTGGTCGTGCTGGCGCCGGCCGCCTGGCCCCGAGGCCTGCGCCCGCGGCTCCTGGTGCGCCCCGCCCTGGTGCTCTCGGGCCTGACGGGGGTGGCGCTCTTTTTCGCCCTGCAGAACGTGGGGCTCACCCTGACCAGCGCGGCGTCCGCCTCGCTCGTTCACGCCAGCACGCCGGGGGTGATCTCGCTGGCCGCGGTGCTGTTCCTCGGCGAGCGCCTCAGCCCGCGGCAGATCGTCGGGGTGAGCCTGGCCGTGGCCGGCAGCGGCGTCGTGGCCGTGGCCTCTCGCGCCGGCGAGGCGGGCCCCAACCCGCTCCTCGGCAACCTGTTGATGTTCGGCAGCGTGTTGGCCTGGGCCACGTACACGGTGGTGGGCAAGCGGATGGCCGGGGTCGAGGATCCCCTGGTGGCCACGGCGGCCGGCATCGCGGTGGGGCTCGTATGTCTGTTGCCCTTTGCCGCGGCGGAAGTCCTCGGCGGGGGGGCCCTGCGCCTGACGTGGCCGGCCGTCGGCGCGATCGCCTACCTGGGCGTGGCCGCCTCCGCGCTGACCCTCGTGCTGTGGAACTATGCGCTGAGCCGCGTCCAGGCGCACACGGCCTCGGCGTTCATCAACCTCGTGCCCGTGGTGGGCGCGCTACTGGCGGTGTGGACGGGCGAGACGCTCACCCTCCCAGAGATCGGGGGCGGTCTCCTGGCCCTGGTGGGCGTATGGTTCAGCGCAGGCCGCCAGGAGGCACCGGCCGCCCGTACGCCTCGGACCGCCACGAACGCCGGCGCGTGACGTGCGCGCCTAGCATCAAGACCTGCAGGCGAGAAGGGAGCAACCCCATGCCACATGATGAGCAAGAACGTGCCCAGGTCGCCCTGACCCTGGAGCGTTTCCAGGAGGGCTATGCGCGGCGCGATCCGGCCCGACTGGACGCGTTCATGGCGCTGTTCGTCGACGACGCCGAACTCGAGGTGATCGGCACCGGCGCGCTGACGCCCGGCGAGGACGAGTGGTGCCTCGGCCCGTCGGCCGTCCGCCAACTGGTGGCGAGCGATTGGGAGGGCTGGGGCGATCTGGAGATCGACACGGAGGGCGCCCGGATCCACATCCTCGGCGACGTCGCCTGGGTATCCACCGCCGGCACGGTGACCGATGCGGAGACGGAAGAGCAGTCGATCGCCGACTCGGTGGAGCGCGTGCGCTGGATCCTGGGCCAGGAGATGGCCGAGGAGGAGCGGCTGCTGGAGATCGTCCGCGAGTCCACCGGCACCCTCGTCGAGCTGCGCCGCGGGACGGTCTACGTGTGGCCCATCCGCTTTACCGCCGTCCTCGTCAAGCGCGGGGGGCGGTGGAGGTTCCACCAGATGCAGTTCTCGTTTGCCACCGCAGGGCTCCCCGACGTGCGCCTGCCGGTCGACGAGGGAGTGGAGGTGTAGAGGCCGTGGTACGAGCGATCATCTGGGACTATGACGGCACCCTCGGCTATCGCGAGGGCGGCATGTGGGTGGCCACCACGCTGGAGGTGATCCACGAGGAGGATCCTGCATCTCCCCTGACGGAGGACGACGTCCGCGCGCGGCTGCGCGGGATATTCCCCTGGGACCGCCCCGACGAGCCGCACCCCCACCTCTCCACCCCCGAGGCCTGGTGGGCGGCCCAGGTGGACCTGTTCACCGACATCCTGGGCGACCTGGGCTACTATGATGGGCGCGCCCGGCGCATGGCCGAGAGGATCCGCACGGTCTATCTGCGGCCCGACGCCTGGCGCCTCTACCCCGAGGTGCTGGACACGCTGGACGCCCTCTCGGCCCGAGGCTGGCAGCACTATGTCCTCTCCAACCACCTGCCCGAGCTGGGAGAGTTCGTCGAGCGCCTGGGCCTGGCGCCCCGCCTCAGCGGACTGGTGAACTCGGCCGAGGTCGGCTATGAAAAGCCCCACCCCGAGATCTACCGCCGGATGCTGGAGATGATCGGACCGGCGGAGACGATCTGGATGGTCGGCGACAACCCCGTCGCCGACGTAGCGGGCGCCGAGGCCGTCGGCATCCCGGCCATCCTGGTGCGCACCCGGCACGAGGGCGTCCGCTACCGCTGCGACGACCTCAGCGGGGTGCCGGCCATCGTCGAGGGCTAATCGGCGCACCAATGAGAATGGCCCGAGCCACGGGTACTGGCTCGGGCCGTTCATGTCGACGTGATCTGGTCGTTCAGCCGGCCGCTCAGCCGGTCGCCGGCGCGGCCTCCTCGAGCACCTCCACCGCATCGCCCACGTGCACCTCGCCGCCATCCAGCACGCGGACAAAGATGCCCTCCCGGGGCATCACGCAGTCGCCCGCCATCCGGTAGATGGCGCAGTGGTCGTGACAGACTTTGCCGATCTGGGTGACCTCGACGAGGCTGCTTCCCAGGCGCATCCGCGTGCCCACCGGCAAGGAGACGAGGTCCAGCCCCTCGGTGGTGATGTTCTCGGCGAAATCGCCGGGGCCCACTTTGAGACCCTTGGCCCGCATCTTGTCGATGCTCTCGATGGCCAGGAGGCTGATCTGCCGGTGCCAGTCACCGGCGTGGGCGTCGCCCTCCAAGCCCCAGTTCACGCGGACGAGGCCGGCGCCGACGTTCTTTTTGCGCATGCCCGTCTTTTCGCTGGTGCAGACTGCAATCACTTGCCCCTTCACACTCATCCTCCCGCCAACGCGTTCTCATCGAGCACCAGCACGTCCACCTCGGTTCCCGCCTCCATCCGCTCGTACGGTTCGGGGATGATGGCCAGGCCATCGGCCCGCACCATGGAGAGCAGGATGCCCGAACCCTGTTCGCCCGTCAGTCGCGCCACGAACCCGCCGCCCTGCCGCTCCAGGCGCACCCGGAGGTAGTAGCGAAAGCCGACCCGCTTCTGGTCCACCGCGTCGAGGAGCGTGGCGCGCACGGTCGTGTGCGGTCGGTGCGCCTTGCCCAGCATCTTGCGGAGCGTCGTCCGGCCAAACAACTCGAACGAGACCATGGCCGAGACCGGGTTCCCCGGAAAGCCGAGCAGCGGTACGTCGCCGATCCGCCCGAACGCAAAGGGCTTGCCGGGACGCATGCGCACCTGCCAAAAGTGCATCTCGGCCTCCTCGGCGAGGACCTCTTTGACCACGTCAAAGTCGCCGACGGAGACCCCGCCCGAGGTCAAGAGCAGGTCGATGTTCTCTCGCAAGCCGCCCCGCAGCCGCTCGCGGATGGCGTCCACGCTGTCGCCGGCGATCCCCAGGAG
>JAAZBQ010000656.1 GCA_012513725.1 Chloroflexota bacterium | reverse complement strand
TCCGACGTGGCCTACAGCCTCCTGATGGGACTGGGCCTCTGGCTCTCGCTGCAGCCGCCCGATGTAGGGCACCCCCATGGCCACCGGCGCATCGAATCGCTGGTGAGCGTGGTCATCGGCGCCATGATGACCTATGCGGCGTGGGAGGCCGCCCAGGGCGGCCTGCGCGCCTGGCGCGGCGGGCAGGCGCCGGCGCTCACGCCCTCGGCTCTGGTGGTGCCACTCGTCGCCGCTGCCGTCAAGGGCGGCATGTATGTCAGCGTCCGGCGGTTCGGTCGCGAGTCGCACAGCCCGGCCCTGCAGGCCGCCGCATCCGACAACCTGGCCGACATCGTCTCCTCGGTGGTGGCCCTCCTCGGCTACCTGGGCAGCCGGCTCCTCACCCCCCTGCTGGATCCCATCGCTGCCTTGCTGGTGGCCATCTGGATCCTGCGCGCCGCGTACGGCGTGCTGTCCAGCGCCGTGCACCAACTGGTGGGCGGAGGCGGCTCGCCGCAGCTCATAGAGGCCATCGTGGAGGCGGCTGGGGGCGTGGCCGGGGTCGTCGACGTCGAGCGGGTCATCCTGGAGCACATCGGCCCCAAGATCAGTGTCGACATCCACATCCGCATGGCGGCCGACGCGCCCTTGCTGGAGGTGCATCGGGTTAGCCACGAGGTGCGTGCGCGGCTCGAGGAGCTGGAGGAGGTCGAGCACGCCTACATCCACGTGGAGCCGGCGTAGGCCCGGGACCGCACACGTGTGCATTGACAACCACCACGTCGTATGGTACGATGGGCGCATGTGAGGCTGCCCCGGGCGGTTGCTCCACGTGGCATCAGCCCACGATGACGCGCCGTCCGATTCTCCCACACGGGCGCACCGAAGAGCCCGTGACCACCCATGGCGGGTCGTAGATGACAAGCGGCACGATTGCCCCAAACCCGGCCGACAGGATCCCTCACCGGCCGTCCCGCGTTATGCGGGCGGCGGACTGCGGGCCCCTGCGTCCGGGCGTCCTTTTCCCCGGCCATGTGCTCGCCCTCCTGGCGCGCCGGCCATCCGCGCACCTCCCGCCGACACCGGAGAGGAGGTGACCGATCCCCAGAACACCCGGACCGTAGCCCACGACGCCCTCTGGCGCGTCGCGAGGCTATCGGTCGGCCACTATGCGTTGTCTCATCTGTGGAGCGAGCCCGGTGTGGATCACAAAGGAGAACAGGATCATGACACGTCTTCGCGTGACCGCTGTGTTCCTCGTTATCGCTACCATGTTGCTGACCGGCTGTGTTGTTGCCCCGGAGGCTGCGCCCGAAGCGCCTACTGCCGCCGTTGAGCCGGGAGAACCGACCGCTGCCGCCGAGCCCACCCAGCCCCAGGTGACCCAGGCTGACCTGGTCATTGGCCTGGCCGTACACGCCAACCCCGCCGAGGACTCGTTCTGGGCGGTGGTGGAGCGGGGCGCCCGTGACGCTGCGGCCACCTACGGCATCGACCTGCGGGCCGGTGGCAACCCGGATCCCGTAGCACAGGCGCAACTCGTCGAGGACCTGATCGCCTCCGAGGTGGATGGCATCATCGTGTCGCTGGCCAACCCGGACGCTCTCCGCGACGCGGTGTCGACTGCGACGGCGGCCGGCATTCCGGT
>JAAZBQ010000655.1 GCA_012513725.1 Chloroflexota bacterium | reverse complement strand
TACCGGGTGCGCGGGCTGCGCGATCGCTCGGTGCCGGGCGCGGCGGCCCAGGGGCCCCAGATCGCCCGCACGCTGCACCGGGCCATTTCCGACGGCCTCATCGCCTCCTGCCACGACCTCTCCGAGGGCGGGTTGGGGGTGGCGGCCGCCGAGATGGTCCTCGGCAGCCCCTACGGCGCGGAGATCCGCCTGGGGTTCGTGCCCACCGAGACCGGCGTGCGCAAGGACGACGACTGGCGGCTCTTTTCCGAATCCAACGGCCGCTACCTCGTGGAGGTGGCGCCCAAGGACGCGGTGGCGTTCGAGCGCCTGTTCGCCGGGCTGCCCTATGGGCGGCTGGGCCACATCACCACGGCGCCCACCCTGAAGGTGTTCGCCGGGGCGGGGCGCGTGCTCATGAACCTGCCGTTGGAACGCCTGCGGGAGGCCTGGAACGGCCACCTGGAGGCCGCCCGGGCCGGCGAGGAGGAGAGCCATGGCTGACCGAACCCCGCGGGTCATGATCCTGCACGCCCCGGGCACCAACCGGGACCGCGACGCCGCGCTGGCCTGCACCCTGGCGGGGGGCGCGCCGGAGATCGTGCACATCAACGAGATCCTGTTCGGCGAGCGCGAGTTCGCCGCCTACCAGATGCTGGTGTTGCCCGGGGGCTTTTCCTACGGCGACGACCTGGGAGCCGGCCGCCTGTGGGCCAACGACCTGTACCACCGCTTTTCCCACGACCTGGACGCGTTCATTGCCGCCGGCAAGCCGGTGATCGGCATCTGCAACGGCTTTCAGGCCCTGGTCAAGGCGGGCTACCTGCCCGGCCCTGCGCCGCGCCAGCGGGTGACCCTGACGCGCAACCGGCGGGGGGTGTTCGAGTGCCGCTGGGTGCGGCTGCGGGCCGCCGAGGGCGCGGGCTCCCTCTGGACGCAGGGGCTCGAGGAAGATATCCTGTGCCCGGTGGCCCACGGCGAGGGGCGCCTGGCCGTGCCCGACGAGGCGACGCGCCAGGCCCTGTGGCGCGAGGGGCTGGTGGCGCTCACCTACGTGGCCGCCGAGGATGGCGCCCGGACGGACGCTTCCCGCGAGATCCCCATCCGCCCCGCGGCAGGCTACCCGGCCAACCCGAACGGCTCGGTGGACGACATCGCCGGCCTGTGCAACGGGGCGGGCAACGTCCTGGGCCTCATGCCCCACCCGGAGAACCACGTCCTCGCCGAACAGCACCCCCGCTGGACCCGGGGCGCGGGGCAGGGGTTGGGGATCGGCCTGTTCCGCAACGGCGTGGCGGCCGCGCGGGAGTTCGTCTAGTGCACGCTGCAGCGGTGAGGAGAGCGACCCGATGAGCACCGGTGCCTACACCCACGACACCTACCTCTCGCCCTTTTCCTGGCGCTACGGCTCCGACGAGATGCGGCGCATCTGGTCGGAGGTGCACAAGCGCCGGCTGTGGCGGCGCATCTGGGTGGCGTTGGCCCGGGCCCAGGCGGAGGCCGGCCTCGTCCGCCGCGAGCAGGTGACCGACCTGGAGGCCCACCAGGAGGACGTGGACTGGGAGCGCGTCCAGGAGATTGAGCGCGACCTGCGCCACGACCTGAT
>JAAZBQ010000654.1 GCA_012513725.1 Chloroflexota bacterium | reverse complement strand
TGCCTGGCGCGCCACCTGGGGCGGCGAGGGCGGCGGCGTGCTGGTGAACCAGGCGCCCCACCAGCTGGACCTCATGCAGTGGATCTGCGGGATGCCGAAAAAGGTGTTCTCCCTCTGCAAGTTCGGCTACCGGCGGGATATCGCCACCGAGGACGAGGCTACCGCGCTCTTTGACTATGGCGACGCCACCGGCGTGTTCATCACCTGCACCCACGACATCCTGGGCACCGACCGCCTGGAGATCCTCTGTGATGGCGGCAAGATCGTGGTGGACAACTCGAACCGCGCGGTGGTCAAGCGGCTCAAGACCAGCGAGAACGAGATGAACGCCACGATGACCTCCCAGGACGTCCGGGCGCTGTTCATGAGCGCCCGCGGCGGCGGGGAGAACGCCCTGTACGACGAGGAGGTCATCGAGTTCTCCCGCGAGCGCCTGATGGGCACCCAGCACACCAAGGTGCTCACCGACTTTGCTGCGCACATCGTGGAGAACGAGCCCTTGGTGGCCTCGGGCGCCGACGGGATCCACGGCGTCGAGGTGGCCAACGCTATCCTCCTCTCCACGTGGCTCGGGCGTGAGGTGGAACTGCCCCTCGACGAGGACCTGTTCCTGTCGGAACTGAACAAGCGCATTGCACAAGAAGGCAAATACCCTACCCGTTAGTAACCAGGAGGCATCCCCATGGCCAGGGCCAAAATCGGCGTCATCGTCATGATGCTCAAGCAGAACTTTCAGGACCAGGGCATCTATGAGACTTTTCGCTCTCTGAAGGATATCGGCTACTCGTCGGTAGAGATCTCCCAGCTGGCCATGACGCCGGAGAACGTGGCGGAGATCCGGCGGGCCTGCGACGATTTCGGCATCGAGGTGGCGGCCATGTCCGCCGGGCTGGAGCCCTCCGTACGGCCGGCCGGGGCGCCCCAGCGGCCCAACATGCCGCGGATGGAGAACCTCGCCGAGGACTATGACAAGATCGTGGCCGATGCGAAGGCGTTGGACTGCACCTTTTTGCGGATGGGCATGCTGCCCATCCAGTACCTGGGATCCAAGGAGGGCCTCATCGAGTTCGCCAATAAGGCGGACGCCATGTCGGACCGGCTCGCCCAGGACGGCATCTCGTTCTACTATCACACCCACCACTTTGAGTTCGTCCGCTACGATGGCCAGTTCGCGCTGGACATCATCCGCGACAACTCGCACAAGATCGGGTTCGAGCTGGACGTACACTGGATCTGGCGCGGCGGGATGGATCCGGCCAAGTTCGTGCGCACCTACGACGGCCGGGTCAAGCTCCTGCACCTGAAGGACTATCGGATCGGTCAACTGACCATGGGCGGCGACATGCGCCAGGCGATGGCCGAGCTGGTGCAGTTCGCCGAGGTGGGCGAGGGCACGCTGGACATGCCGGCGATCATCGAGGCCGGCCTGGAGAGCGGCGCCCAGTACCTGATCATCGAGCAGGACCAGACCTACGGCCGCGACCCGTTGGAGAGCCTGCGCATCTCGGCCGAGAACCTGCGCAAGATGGGCTACGCCGACTGCTTCTAGTGACCATCCAGCCGGCGCCGGAGCACTCTGGCGCCGGCTGGGCCCGAGGTAAGCGTGGGCGAGTACATCGTGCGGGGAGCAGAACCGGCCGACGCGTCCGCCTGGATGGACCTGGTGACGCTCGCGCGGGACGAGTTCCCGGGGCTCGAGACGGCCGGGGCCCTGGCGGCCTATCGCCAGACGCTGGAGAAGAACATCCGGCGGGGCACGGCGCTCTGCGCCACCTGCGGCGAGGAGATCGTCGGCGCGCTGCTCTACTCGCCGCGCCGGGCGGTGCTCTCCTGCCTGGCGGTGCATCCCGACCACCGCCGCCGCGGGATCGCCTCCGCCCTCGTCGCCCGGATGCTGGCCGCCCTGCCGGATGATGCCGACGTCACCGTGACGACCTTCCGGGAGGAGGATCCCCGGGGCGCGGCGCCCCGGGCGCTGTACGGGCGGTTCGGTTTCCGTCCCGACGGCCTCACCGTCGAGTTCGGCCACCCCACGGAGCGATTCGTCCTGCGGCGCGGGCGTCCGTCAGGAGCCTCGCCCGGAAAGGAGTGCCCGATGGAGACCCTGGAGACCGAGCGCGTCATCCTGCGCGCCTGGCGCGAGGAGGACCTCGACGATTTCCACGCGTACTGTCGCCACCCCGACGTGGGCCCCGCCGCCGGCTGGGAGCCCCACGCCGATCGGGAGACGTCGCGGGCCATCCTGCACAGCCTGATGGAAAAGGGGGAGACCTGGGCCCTTGTCCACAAGGAAGACGGCAAGGTGATCGGCTCGGTGGGCCTGCACCCCGACGACCTACGCTCCAGCGTCACCACCCTGAAGGTCCGCGCCCTGGGGTACGTCCTCTCCGCGGACTACTGGGGGCAGGGGCTGATGACCGAGGCCGCCCGGCGCGTGGTGGAATACGCCTTTGAGGCGCTCTGGCTGGACCTCCTCACGGTCGTCCACTATCCCCACAACGAGCGGTCCCGGCGGGTGGTGGAAAAGTGCGGCTTTTGCTACGAGGGCACCCTGCGCCAGGCGTCGCAGATCTACGACGGCACGGTGTACGATGCCGTCTGCTACTCGCTGACCCGCGACGAGTGGCGGGCCCGCTGGTCCGCCGGGTGATCTCTCACCACGGATGCCACGGAGGGACGGATTCCACGGATGGGGGAGGGGTGGAGGCGAGGGCGGGCTCGGCGCCATGACTCTTGCTCATCTCGGCCCTGGTCGAGCGGTCTCGCTTGAGCACTGGGCTGATCTGACCCTCCAGGAATCGGTGGAATCCGTTCCTCCGTGACATCCGTGGTAGATTCTGCTCTCCAGAGGACAACGCCATGAACATTCGCCCGATGACCATCGCCGACTACCGGGCCGTCTACCGCCTGTGGGCCGAGACGCCGGGGGTTGGCATGCGCAGCCTAGACGACTCGGAGGCCGGCATCGACCGCTTTCTCCGGCGCAACCCCAGCACCTGTTTCGTCGCCCTCGAAGAGGAAGAGGTGGTCGGCGCCATCCTCGGCGGGCATGATGGGCGCCGCGGGTTCATCTACCACACCACCGTGCGCACCGAGCGCCGCGGCCGGGGCATCGGCCGGGCCCTGGTCGACGCGGTGTGCCGGGCCATGCGGCAGGAGGGGATCCACAAGGTGGCCCTGGTGGTGTTTGGCGCCAACGAGACCGGCAACGGCTTTTGGCAGGCGCTGGGCTGGGAGCAGCGCACCGATCTGAACTACTATAACCTCAGCCTGAATCCCGAGAACGTCTGAGCCGCGTCTCCCGCACGAGCGAGGGAGGCAATGCGACATTTGTCGCTGTACACTCCCGGTGGACGGGGGTATACTCGACCCGGAGCCGCGCCTCGGCCACCGACTGCCGCGGGAACCGGCTCGCCGGGCCGCGTGTCCGTACGGCTTGTGCCACTTTCCTTCTCCACATGCCCTCCACATGCCCTCCACATGCTCCCATCTGCCGTAGGGCGGCGCGCGTGGCTGTCTCCTAATTGCGTCGTGTTGTGCTCTTGGATTCTGCGTGCAGTGGAGGCATGGGAATGGATACTCGAACAGTGCGTACCCCCCTTCGATGGGCTGCCGCCGCGGCGTACATCGTCATGATTATCGTGAACGCCCTGGCCAACATCTTGCCCATCAATGGCGTCCCGACCGGTGAGGTGTCGGATTCCTACCCGAACCTCTTTGCGCCCGCCGGCTTGACCTTCTCCATCTGGGGCCTGATCTATCTTCTCACGGGCCTCTACACCCTCTACCAACTCGGCCTGTTCCGGGGGCGCGAGGCCCGGCTCTCCGAGGAGGTCGTGGACCGCGTCTCCCTGTACTTTTTCATCTCCTCGCTGGCGAACGCCGCGTGGATATTCGCCTGGCACTATGACTTTATAGCAGTTTCTATGGTGCTGATGCTGGTGCTCCTGGGGTGCCTTCTGGCCATCATCCAGACGCTCAGCAGGCGGGAGATGAGCACCCGGGAGCGGGTCCTGGTGCGGCTGCCCTTTAGCGTGTACGTGGGCTGGATCACCGTGGCTACCATTGCGAACGCTACCACGCTCCTCGTGAGCCTCGGCTGGGACGGGTTTGGGCTCTCTGAGCCGGTGTGGACCGTCCTCGTGCTTCTGGTGGGTCTGGCGATCGCCGTCGCCACCATCCTGAACAAGGCGGACGTCGCCTATGGTCTGGTCACCGTCTGGGCGTATGCCGGCATCCTGATCAAGCACACCTCGGCGGAGGGGTTCGCCGGGCAGTACGGTGCGGTGATCGCCACCGTCGTGGTGTCCATCGTCGCGCTCCTCGCCGCCAGCGCCTACGTT
>JAAZBQ010000653.1 GCA_012513725.1 Chloroflexota bacterium | reverse complement strand
GCTCGACGTACTTGTAGACCGCCTTGACGCCCACCCTGCTCCAGTAGTCGGCCACCATGATCATGGCATCCTCGTACATGGAGCCGGCCGGCTCGAGGCCTTCCATCTCGAACGACACGGTCTCCCCGGTCTCCGGGTCGATGCGGAAGCCGTCAGCGTCCCGATCGACATAGCCCGCGGCGTCGAGGAGCTCGTTCGCCTGGTCCGGATCGTACTCTAGGTTGGCAAAGGCCTGCTCCGGGTAGGCGAGGTCGCTGGCCATCAGCGGGGAGTACTGCTTGGGGGTGAGCAGGCCATCAAAGACCAGCTCGTTCATCTCCTCGCGGTTGACCGCCATGTTCAGCGCAAAGCGCACGTCGCGATTCTGGAAGAACCTGCGCAGGATGGGATCCTTGGAGGTGTGGTTCAGCATCACGGCCACGTGGCTAGCGCCGATGGACTTGGTGAGGTTGTAGCCGCCCTGCTCCGCGTTCTCCCTGAAGAGGGTATAGTTCGCCGAATCCACGTGGCGCGACTGAAAGTCGATCTCGCCGCCCATGATCCACATGTTGAACACGTCGAGGGCCTCAAAGAGGCGATGGGTGATCGAGTCGATGTACGGAAGCTGGTTGCCCTCGGGATCGACGCCCCACCAGTACGGGTTGCGCACCATGATATGGATCTCGGCGCCCGCCTCGTTCGTGGGGACCCAGGTGTCCAGCCGCGGCACTTCGTGATTCAGGTTCTCCTGGCGCCGATTGTTGTACACGTCCGCCCAGGTCACCATACCCTCGGCCTCGGCCATCTTGACGAGCTCGGCCTCATCGGTGAACTCGGCATGAAACTGCTCGAGGTAATGGCCGGGGAGCATCGGGAAGGAGCGCCAGATCACCTGCAGGCCCAGGAGCGGGTAGGGATGGGCGAACTTCATGACGATGGTAAAGTCGTCGGGCGTCTCCAGCTCCATCTCGGTACGGTCGTCGCCGGTGCCGGTCTTGTAGGTGCCGTCGCCAGAGGGGCTGATCTCCTCGTTGTGGACGTGGTACTGCCACCACCACTGGGTATCCTTGGTGGTCATCGGGGTGCCGTCGGACCACTTGGTGCCCTTGCGCAGGTGCCAGGTCCAGGTCATGGCGTCGTCGCTCATCTCCCACGACTCGGCCAGCATGGGGGCCAGGGTGGCATCCGCGTTGAAGCGGGTGAGGCTGTTCCAGCTAAAGTAGGTCTGCCCGGTATAGTCGGACATTCCCTTGTACCCACGGCGGATGTTTCCACCATACTTGCCGATCATCTCGATAACGGGGATGACGGCGGGGTTCTCGGGGAGGCGCTCCTCGACGGGAGGAAGCTCGCCAGCGGCGACCTTTTCCGCGAGCATCGGCGCCTCACTGAACCGCGAGGGCGCCTCTGGGGGAGCAGCCGGCGCGGCCGGCGCAGTGGTGGGCGCTGCGGGGGCCGCAGGAGCGCTAGTGGGCTGCGAGACGGGTGCGGCGGGCTCGGTAGTAACGGGGGCAGCGCAGGCGGCAGCCAAGGTGGCGGCGCCTGCCAGGGTGCTGATGCGCAAAAACTCGCGCCGAGAAAGGCTGTGCATCTTGTCTCCTCCGTGTAAGACTCGTGATGTACGCGAATTGCATACAGAGGACGACTATCAATGGACGACTATCACTAACGCACAACCGGGGAACTGCGAGGATGGGCGCGCTGGATCCTCCTTTCCACGTTGAAACGCACGGCAACCCTGTCGTACACCAGGTGCCCGGCGGTGAGGATCCGCCAGGCCCGTTGGTTGATCGCAGCATACCACTGAGAGCATAGCGTGTCAACAGAACGCACCCTGTAGTTGCGCCCAGACCTGCATGGGGCGCAGGTGGACGCAAGGGCCGGGTCGTATCGAGTAGAACACCAGACGCGAGATGGCGATCTACCCGTGGGGAGCGAGGGCGAATACCCCATCCAGGTGCACCACCGGCATCGGGCGATCGAACCGGTCGATGGAGGCGCAGCAGTCCAGGTCCTCGCGAGGGAACTCGGGACGGGCGGGATCCCAGAACTTGACCGCCGCCTGCGACTGCAGCACGCGGTCCACGATCCGGCCCACGTCCGGCTCGGCGCCGCACAAGAGGGCCTGCACATAGTCGGCGCAGGCGGCGTCCTCGTCCCCATCGTTGCGGCCGCCATCGGCGCCTGCGCCGGTGATCACCCAGGTGACGTGCTCGGGCCCAAGGCGCCGGATGTACTCGGCCGTGGCGCGGGCGCAGACCAGGCTACAGGCCAGGAGGTGGGCGGCCGCGGGCATGCAGCGCACGACGCCCTGGGTGCCTGCGGAGGTCCGCTGCACGAGGGGCCTACCCCGTAGGTCCAGCCCTTCCAGCGCGGAAGGGGAGTTGCCCAGGTCGAACTCGGGCGGCTGCAGGCCATCGACCTCTCCCATG
>JAAZBQ010000085.1 GCA_012513725.1 Chloroflexota bacterium | reverse complement strand
CCCCACTCGGTCATGGCCTGGGCGCGGGTGCGGTCGGCCAGGCGCTGATTCTCGAGGAGCTCCTCCTGGTGCTTGGTGATCTCGGAGCGGACGTCCTGGAGCTCGGCCAGCCCCTGCTCCATCTTGGGCAGGGCGCCCTCGATGAGGAGCAGGCGGGTGCCGTGCATCTGCTGCCCCTCACGGAGTTCCTGCATGGCCACCTCGGTCTGGCCGATCCGCACCACCACTTTTTCGATGCGCTCCGCCACGATGCGCCCGGCGTCGTCCTGCAGCGAAAAGCGCTTGATCGCCTCCTGCAACTCCTCCTGGAGGCGCATGATGACCTCGTTCTGGCGCTGCGTCTCCATCTTGACGGTCGGGATGGCCTGCTCGAGGGGGGTGAACCGATCGAGCTCGGCGACGATGTCGCCGACGGCGCGCATGTCGCGCTCCCGCTCCGCCTGGCGGCTGCGAGTCATCTCTGCATCGCGCTTTTGGATATCCTGGCGGACGTCGCTGATCTGCAGGACCAGTTCGTCGCGGGTGTGCTGCACGGCCTCCTGCACTTCGGAGACCTGCCCCACCTGCGCCTGCATCTTGGTCATCCGTGACTCGAGCCCGGCGATGCGCTGGGCCTGGTCGGCGATGGCCAGTTGCTGCTTGTCGATGATGTCGCGCAGGTCCTCGATCAGGGCGCTCTTTTTGCGTAGCTCTTCGTCTAGCCAACTGGTATTGATGTTCGTCTGGCCGGTGCTCATGTCGTCACCTCGCAGGGCTGATGTACACAGAACCGAAGGGTAGCGCTAGGGGTGGATGTACACGACCGTGTGCAGGTCCGCCCAGTTGTACAGGTAGTCGGCATCCGCAGTGCCCAGCACGATGCAGCCAAAGGAACACTGTGTGCCGATGGCCCCCTCCCACAGCACGGCGCCGTTGGAGAGCGTGGGGAGGCCGTGAAAGCCGTTCTCCGAGCCGCCGGCGTCATAGATGCCCAGCCAATAGGGCATGTCGAGATCCCACGCCGAGCCGTAGGCGCTGAGCATTTTGGTCTTGATCTCGTACCGCCCGGGTAATGTCGGGGCGGACGAACGGCCGTGGCAGATGCTGAACGTCCGCGCGGGCTGATCATCCTCGTACAGCGTGGCCGTAAAGCCCGAGAGCGACACCTCGATGCGCCGGGGCGGGGTGATGGCGACATCCAGCTCGACGAGCCGCTCCGGCGCTTCCGCATGGTTGGGCAGCAGGTCCAGGCAGGATTGCATGGCGTCGACGGCCTCGAACCACTCGCGCTCTTCCATCAGCAGCAGGCCGTACTCATAGTAGCCCTGGCCGAGCATCACCGGCGTGTCTTTATAGTCGTCGCGAATCCGTTGTACCTTGCTCAGGTTGGAGACCACGGCCTGCCAGTCCTTCGTCCAGTAGGCGTCTAGCCCGGCGAGGTACAGCCGTAGGATGCGCCGCTCCTCGAGGAGCCCGGGGGTGCTGGCGTCGGCGCGCACGGCGCGGTCCAGGACTTGGGCGGCCTGGGTGAGATCGTTCGCCTCGGCGAGCGTTAGTGCGTATTGCAGGCAGACGGAGGCCATCTCGCGCCGGGCCTGCTCGTCGCGGGGGGCCAGAGTGCGGATGCCCTCGAGGGCATCGAGCGCGGCGGGCCAATCGGCCAGGGTGATGGCCACCTCCGCCTCTCGCCACAGGGGTTCCACGCGCTGTGTGACGGTCAGCGTGGGGGTGGCGAGCGGGTTCGGCGTCGGCAGCGTCTCGGCCATGACGCGGGCGGCGTCGGCCAAGACGTTCTGTCGGACCACCAAGATGCCGACGGCCAGCGCGACGATGCACAGCACCGTGAGGGTGGGCGCAACGAACGGGCGTAGGCGCTGCCAGGGCAGTGCGGGCAGGCGTTCGCCCATGCGCCGCAGCGCGGCCAGGCCGGCCAATACCCATTGCCAGGCGCCGCGCAAGGCCGCGAGGACTGCCTGGCCGGCAGACGTTCCCGCCGTGCGCCCCCGTCCGAGGAGAGCGGCCATCTCCCTGCCGCTGGGCAGGCGGGGCAACCGCGGGGCCGGCCGCCCGGCGCGCGGCGCCCGGCCCGAGCGCGTGCGGGAGCCGGTAGCGTCGGCCGCCCAGCGCAGCGCCTCGGCGATCCGTGCGCTGGTGGGCAACAGGATGCGGGCTTCCTCCAGGTATCGGCGGGCGTCCTCCCGCGACTCGGCGACCCAGGCTAACCACAGCCAGGCCTGCTCGTGCTCGGGATTCTGCTGGATCATGCGCCGAAAGATGGCGCGCGCCTCGTCCCGCCGGTCCTGACGGGCGAGGGCGATCCCATCCTGGAGTTGACTGTCGCCGGTGTTCGTGGGGGACTCGAGGTCGCCCGGAGCGGTCATGCGGTGCTCTCCATGATGCAGGGCGAGGGCCCGGCCGGGCATTCGGCCCAACGGACTCCATGGTGGGCGCGATTATAGCACACAAGGTGGCCCCTCGCAATCGTCGCCGGCGCCACAGGCCTCGAGGCGACGGCTGCGTCGGGAGCGAACAGACAGCGCTCCGAGCCACCGGACAGCACTGCCACACGGGGAGCAGGGAGAGGTGCAGAGCCCACGGCGCCTGCCGGGCGACCTCCCGGTGGGAGGTGCGGCGCCAGAACGCCACACCTCCCCCTGCGTCGCGGCGGGCGCCTCGCTCAGCGCTCTTCGACGAGGCTGCT
>JAAZBQ010000652.1 GCA_012513725.1 Chloroflexota bacterium | reverse complement strand
GTTGGCAGATGCCCATCTTTGACGAGGAGGCCGGCCGCCTGATCGACGAGGAGTGGTCCACGATCGCTGGGTTTCTCTTCGGCCGCAAGACCTATGAGATATTCGCCGCCTACTGGCCGAACGCCACAGAGGACGAGCAGGTGGCCAAAATCCTGAACACCCTGCCCAAGTACGTGTGGTCCAACACCCTGGAGCACGTGGAGTGGAACAACTCGCACCTGATGCGCGGCGACCTCGTCGAGGAGGTCACCCGGCTCAAGGAGCAACCGGGGGAGGGGATTCTGGCCGTCATCGGGAGCAGCCGCCTGGCCCAGTCTCTCATGCGCCACAACCTGGTGGATGGGTACACCCTGTGGTATCACCCCCTCGTGTTGGGGAGCGGCAAGCGGCTGTTCGACGACGTGCCGCGGATGGAGATGGACCTCGTGAACCTGCGCCGCACTCCGTCGGGGATCGTGATCCTGCAGTACCGCACCGCGGGGAAGGCATAGCGGGGACCGTATAGGGGAGGGGCAAGATGGGCAAAGTACTTGTCGGAGCGGCGATATCCCTCGACGGCCTGGCCAGCGACCCCCAGGGCAATCTCGACGCGCTGTACCCCGATCTGGACGCCTTGCGCGAGACGGAGGTGCTTCAGGAATCGATCCGCACTACCGGCGCGGCGATCCTGGGGCGCCGGGCGTACGATATGGCCGAGGACCCGGACTTGTACGCGGACCACTACGAGTACCAGGTGCCGCTGTTCATCCTCACCCACCGGCCGCCTGCGCGCAAGCCGAGGGAGGCCGGCGGGCTGACCTTCACCTACGTTACCGATGGCATCGAGAGCGCCGTCCGGCAGGCCCGGGCCGCCGCGGGGGAGCGGGACGTCACCGTCGTCGGCGGGATCAGCACCTTTCGCCAGTGCGTGAACGCGGGCCTGGCGGACGAACTGCACCTCGACATCGTGCCGGTGCTCCTCGGGGCGGGACCGCGCCTGTGGGACGGGGTGGACCCTGCCGCGCTGCGGTTGGAGCGCATCGCCGTGGTAGAGATGGCGAATGGCCGCACGCACCTGCGGTACCGCATCGTACGCTGAGGGGCAGCGGGCGGTGGAGAGCCGCCCAACAGGAGGATGAGGACACGATGACAGACTTGGCGCAAAGTGGCTTTAACTGGCACGAACTGATGACCACCGACCTGGAGGCGGCCCGCCGCTTTTACGAGGAGGTGACCGGCCTGGCCGTGGTGGACGGCCCTTCGTCGCCCGCCGGGCCCTACCTCTTGCTGATGGACGGCGACCTCCCGGTCGCCGGGATCACGGGGCCCACGGCCCAAGGTCCGATCTGGCCCTCGGGCGGGCCCCAGCCCCACTGGCTGGCCTATATCGCCGTGGAGGACGTGGACCGGGCGGTGGAGCAGGCGCAGGCCGGCGGCGGGCAGGTGCTCCTGGAAGCGGTGGACATCCCGGGCTTTGGCCGGGCGGCCGTCCTGCGCGATCCTCAGGGGGCGGCGTTCGGGGTCTTTCAGGCGGAGACCGGCCCGTCGGGCTGACGGCAAGATCCCGCCGCAAGGTTGGATTTCTGTGACCGGCGTCGCACGCCGCCGGCGCTACACGCCGCTGGCGGTGTGCGGCGCTCCGGAGGTGCTCGCCAGATGGATATCGATGCGGCCCATCGCATCGCCATCATCCTGCATGCCGCGACGTCTACTGTTTGTTCGCTCGCCGGCATCGTGCTCGTCGTATCCACCCGCTTTGCTACCAGCCGCCGGCTGTTCGCCGTGTACTGGTGGATGCTGGTGGGGATGGTGCTGAGCCTGGTGGGCGCGATGGTGGCCTACTGGAACGTGTATACGCCCGGGTCGCGCCTGACGTTCAGCGGGCTCTTGCTCTTGGCCCTGTACATGG
>JAAZBQ010000651.1 GCA_012513725.1 Chloroflexota bacterium | reverse complement strand
GGGGGCGGGAACGAGTTGACGCTGTTGATCTCAAACCGGTACCGCACCGCGCCGGGCACGGGCGTCCAGGAGAACATCGGGTTGTGCACGTACTGGTAATAGTTCGTCGGAGTCAAGAGCGTGGGCTGCAGGTACCACTCCTTCAAGAAGCTGCGCTCCGCGCTCCAGGGCCCCACCGAGGCACCCGAATGGGCGCGCACGCGCCAGAAATAGTTCACGTCGTTCGGCAGATCGGATGTCGGCGTATAGGCGGTGTTCCGGGTGGTCAGAGAGGTGACGCCCGAGTTGAACGTGGGATCGGTCGCGTACTGCAGCGTATAGTACTCGGCTCCGCGGACCGCCTCCCAGCGGAAGGTGGGAGTAAACGTCGGCCTGTCGTTGTGGATGGGCTCGATGAGGATCGGCATCAGGTCATAGTCCACCTCGAACGACCGCACGTCGCTGGGCACGCCCTCGCGATCATTCGGGTCCAGCGGCACAATGCGCCAGTAGTAGGTGCCGTTGGCGCGCTTGGCCGTGGGCTGTACCGCTGTGGCCAGGGTGGCGATGTTGACGAGTGGCGAGCTGAAGCCCTCGACGCTCGCAGCGATTTGGAAGCGGTACGATGCCGCACCGAGCACCGGTTCCCAGGAAAAGGTCGTGCTGTCGAAAAAGGCGAGCCGATCGCCCTCGGCAGGTTCCTTGAGCAGGGGCTTGTTCTCCTCGACGGCCCAGCGCTTCGTAAAGCTCACCGGGCCCGAGTAGTCGCTGGCGGGCGTCGGCTTTTCGACTCGAACGCGCCAGGTCCAGGTGCCGTCGGGCAGCGACGAGGACTGCAGCGGCGTGTAGGCCGTGTTCGCAGTCGTCACGTTCAGGGCCAGGGTGGCAAAGTTGTCGCGGCTCACCTGGAGGCGATAGGAGGTCGCCCCCTCTACCGCCGTCCAGCGGAATTCGGGGATCGCCAGGGGCGTGGCTTCTGTGGGGTAGATCGTCTCCCCTTCCGGAGCCAACGGCGTCGGCGCGACGGGCGTCTGCGCCGACGCCGGCGCCAGCGGCAGCGCCACGAGGAGGGCCAGGGCCAGGAACAGGGCGGTGATGGGGCGACGACGGGCAGCGGGATAGTGCGACATGGTTCCTCCCGGGGGATAAGGCAACGGCCCATGGGCATCACGCGGAACACCGCGGCGCCGGGCTACGGCGGCGGCGTGTGCCCCATTCTACCATAGTCGGGTCTCACGGGGGTTAGCAAAGGGTAACAATCGGCGTGAAAACCCCGTTAAGTACCCGTCGCAGACCTCTTGCGCTCCCACCACCCCCTGTGCTATAGTGGCCTTGAGGAGAACATATGTTCGCATCCGCCACCACCCCAGGAGGTTGCCGTGACCACATCTCGCCGCCCATCGCAGGACGACGCGCCCCTCCTCCCCATGGACGGGCGCCTGCTGGACCTCCCCACCCTCCGCGCCCACCTCCTCACCGCCGACCTCGCCTGGGTGCGGCGGGTGGTCATCCACCACACCGCCGCGCCCGACGTCGCCGACTGGGTCCGCTGGGGCGGCTGGCCCTACTGGAAGAGCCGCCTCCAGGCCCACTACTCGGGCCTCGGCTGGCGGGCCATGCCCCACCTCTTTGCCGGCCCCGACGGCGTGGGGATCCTGTGGGATCTCGGCGGGCCCGGGCGGGGCGTGGGCGGCGGCGCCCTCGAGGCGGGCTGCCTGCACATCGAGGTCGTCGGCTGCTACACCCACCGCCTCCCCGAGGGCGCCACGCTGGACGTCGCCACCGGCGCCGCCGCGGCCGTGCTCTCGGCCGCCGGCCTGGCGATCGACGCGCTGACCAACCACTCCCAGGTCGTCGCCCCGTGGAATGGCTGGGGCTGGGAATGCCCCGGCGCCTGCCTCAAGGCCTCCTGGGACTGGTTCGCCGACGCGGTCGCCGCGCGGATGGCCCCGCCCGCGGGAGAGGCGTCCCCTCCGGCCGACCTCGACGCCCTCTGGCGCCGGGCCGAGGTGGAGATGATCCCCCAGAACCCTGCCGCCCTCCTCTACCGGGTGGGCCGCGCCCGGGGGCTGGAGCCGATCAGCCGGGAGTGGAGCGCCCTGGGCCGCGTGTGCCAGGTGTGGTTCGACCCGGCC
>JAAZBQ010000084.1 GCA_012513725.1 Chloroflexota bacterium | reverse complement strand
GCGGCCAGCGCCTGGGCGCTCTCGCAGATCCACTCGTAGGATGCCCCGCCACACAATACCAGCGTGGGCATCTCTACTCCCGCGGCCCGCGCCGTGGGCAGCGTATAGTCGCTCATGATAGCGGCATCGTAGGCGATCGTGTGCGCCAGCGCCTCCAGGGCGGGCCACCAGGGCGCCTGGCGCGCCTCAGCCACGAACGCCTCCGGGAGACCCACCGTGTGGAGGAAAAAGTGCTCCACCGCATCCCCCCGACGCCCGAGGGCCACCAGAGATCGATAGTGCTCCGCCAGGCCGGCCGGTGGTCGGGGCCGGCTGTCGCCGACGATGTACGGTGGTTCCCATAGCGCCAGCCGACGGATGCCCAGCTCGCTTGCGGCGGCTTCCAGGGCCAGTGCCGCGCCGGATGACGTGCCGTACACGTAAGCCGATCCGCCGGCAGCGGCGATGACCACGCGGAGGTCCTCGACCTCCCGCTCCACATCGTAGGGCGGGGTATCCCCGCTATCACCCCGCCCCCGCCGATCGTACGCGTACACAGTAAAGTCTGCCGACAGCGCAGCCGCCAGCGGGGCGGCCGCCGTGCGGTCCGTCAGGCCTCCGCCCACCAGCACCACGGGCGGCCCTTCTCCCACCACGTCGTATGCAATCAGTGTTCCATCGCGCGATGTTACGTGCCTCATGGCCTTCCTCCTCTACTGCCTCGGCAGCACAACAGGGCTTGGCATTCGGAACCAGTGCCAGGGTCGCGGAGCAGGTGGCGTAACGCTAGAGGACGGATGTCTGGCGAGGGGGGCGCGGAGCCGGTGACCATAGCAACCCGGCTGACTACCCTCAGCATAACGGGTATAGTAAGAGGGTGTCAAACCCATGCGTGCCGGAAAGGAGTCCCCAGGTGAGCCAGCGTCGAGTGATACTGACCGGGGCCGGCGGGACGATTGCCGGCCAACTGCTGCCCTATCTTCGCGAGCGGTACGACCTCCTCCCCCTGGACGTGCGGGAGACGGACCGCCGGGGCTGGCCGATCGAGGGGGTACGCGTCGTGGACCTCTTGGCCCCCGACCGGTCCCTCATCCGTGAGGCATTCCGCGGCGCCGATGCGGTCGTGCATTGCGGGTTCGTACGCGCCCCGCAGGGGGGCGACCCGGCAGCCCGGCTGTGGGCGGAGATGGAAAACATCCGCATGGCCGCCAACGCCTACCTCTCCGCCTGGGAGGAGGAGGTGCGGCGGGTAGTGGTGGCCTCGTCCAACCACGCCGCGGACTATTACGAGGACCTCATCCTGGACGGGGTGATGGACGTGGTGGCGCCCGACACCAAGACGGCCTCCTACGGCTTTTACGGCTGGGCCAAGGAGGCCTACGAGGACCTGGGCTTTACGTTGGCGGTCGGGCGCGAACTGGGCCGGCCCCTGGAGAACGTGCATGTGCGTATCGGCGCGCCTCGGGAGACGGACCTCGATCGCTGCGCGCCCGGCGACCTGCGCTGCATGCGCCGGGCGCTGGGCGCCTACCTCAGCGAGCGGGATATGGCCCAGCTGTTCATCCGCTCCATCGAGACCGAGGACATCCGCGACGAGCACGGCGTGCCGTTC
>JAAZBQ010000650.1 GCA_012513725.1 Chloroflexota bacterium | reverse complement strand
CGCCGGAACGGGTGACCAACGGCCATCCCCAGGACTGGGTGCTGGTGCTGCGGGCGGATTGATAGATAATCCGCTATGCGAGACCGCGCGGGGCTAAAGGCCCCGCGCTACCCATCACGCCCGCTCAAGCGGGCTCCGGACCCCGCTGACCCTGGAGCATAAACAACCCAACGTCTTTCCAGTTCATAGCCGCCAAGTGATGTCTTGAAGCCTGCTTTAGCAGGCGTGGGTGTGTAGCGCGGGGTCTTTAGCCCCGCGCGGGCGTATCGAGACGCCCCCCCGCCCCGCGCGGGCAGCCCATCCGAAGGCGCCCCCCTACTCCCCACCCGACAGCAACGCCGCCAGGCGCTCCGTCAGCCGCGCCGCCTGCTGGAGGCGGGCCTCGGGGTCCTCGTCGGTGTAGCGGGAGACGAGGGAGCGGTAGAGGTACTCCCCCACCCGCTGCACGGTGGCGATCGCCCCGCGGACATAGTCGTCATCCACCGGGCGCACGTCGCCGACCCGCAGGCCGCTCCCACGGACCAGCGAGAGGTACTTGCGATTCACCACGCCGCCGTTGTGCACCAGGAGGTTGCGGGTGGCATAGAGCTCCTCGAGGTCGGCCGGGGTCTCCGGGTAGCCCCGGCGATCGACCCCCAGCGTGTCCTCGACGAAACGCAGTTTGACCTGAATGGACCGGAACCCCAGGTCGGTCACCTGGCGCCGGAGGAGCCGCACCAGGAGCCCGCTCACCGTGCCGCGCCCCTGGCCGCCCCGCAGGTCGCGGGCCACGCCGGTCATCACCGCGCGGACGCTGTCGAGGAGGAACCCCTCGAACAGCGTGGTGAGGTAGATCAGGATCATGTTGTTCGCCACCCGGGGGTAGCGAACCTCGATTTCCAACCCCATCGTCGTGAGCCGGTGGAGGTAGGCCGCCTCCTCCCGGGTGAGCACCAGCCGCTCGTCGGAATCTTCCACCTGCAGCGTGAGGGTGGGATCCTCGCCGGTCTCCAAGTACTCTTCCAGCGCCGCGAGGGCCGCGTCGGGCACCGACGCCTCCCGGTCCAGCGCGCTGGCGGTCTCGAGGGTCATCTCGTGAAAGCGGGTCAGCTGCAAGCAGCCGACCATCAGCTGGTCGTAGAGGCTCGCCAGTTCATCTGCAGTCGCCATGGTCCTCCCTCGCCGGCCGGTCACATTGGGGCGCCGTGGCCCCGAAAGCGCTCCGGATGATCCAAAAACTCGGTGACCCGGGCGCGCACCTTGCCGACCATGGCCTCCACTGCGCGCCGGCCGAACTCGGCGTTGGAATCCTGCACGCCGTTGTTCGAGGCGCCCACCAGCCCCTCGCCCCGATCGGCCGGGAGGACGGAGAGGTCCTGCATGCCGGGATCCAGGTGCATGAGGAGCGAGGTCTCCCACTTGCCCGCGTGGTCGCCGCAGGGGGTGAACTCGCCCTCGGCCCGGAGCAGCTCATACCCGGAGAAGGCCCAGGCGATGGTGTGGGTCCCCTCCAGGCGACGCTGGGCCTGCTGGAACACGGCCACGGCGGCCCGGGCGTGGTCCAGGAGCGGATAGTGCCCCGCCCCGATCACGGCCACCCGAAAGCCCAGCGAGCGCACCTCGTGGAGGATGTGGAGCAGGAGGTGGTGGTAGTTGGCGTCCTGCTCGGAGGGCGACTGGTACATGTAGCCCCCCGAAAAGTTGGCCGGGTCCAGCCCCATCCCCTCGGCGATCCGGTCGCGGTCGGCAGCATTCGCCTCCATGAGGGCCATCTCGCGGTTCTCACCATAGTAGAGGGGCGGAAACACCAGCCCGCCGATCTCCTGGGCACAGCGCTCCAAAAGGGCGTCAATCTTGAGCGTGTCCAGCCCCACCGGGTTGTGGAATCCGTGCCACTCGATCGTGCCGATCGGGATCCAGGCCACGGGGCACGCCTCCCGCCGCTCCACGATCTGGGCGGGCCGCAGGCGCTCGTAGCGCACCAGGGGTTCGTTGGTCATGGTGTGTCTGTCCTCGCTCTCTGTTAGTGCCTCGTCTCCGCACGCACCGCTACTGCGCCGCGTCGGGCGGGCCCTCGCCCTTGTGCACGTGCGGGCCGAACAGCGCCGGCTTGCG
>JAAZBQ010000649.1 GCA_012513725.1 Chloroflexota bacterium | reverse complement strand
GCCTGGGCGACGAGTTGGCCCAGATCGGCAAGGACATGGCCCGGGCAGAGGGCCTGCTGGGCAACCCGAGCTTTGTGGCCAAGGCGCCCGCCCAGGTGGTGCAAAAAGAACGCGACAAACTCGCCGCGTTCGCCGAGCGCCGGACCAAGATCGAGGAGCGCCTCGCGGCGCTGGGCTAGCTCGGTGGACGCCCGCCGACGGCGGCCCTATAATGCCGTCATCTAGGTCAACAGGCAGGGCGGCCGACCAGGCCCCTGTATGGCTATCGGAAGGAGCGACAATGGGCAAGATGGTGACCTTCTTCATCGGGTTGGTCGTCGGCGGCCTGGCTGGGTACGTGGCGGGCGTTCTCTCGGCGCCCCGCCCGGGCGAGGAGACGCGCCAGGATTGGAGCGATCGCGCCATCGAGTTGCGCGAACGCGCCGGGGAGACTGCTGGGCGGGTGCGCCAGGAGATCGGCGGCGCCCGGCCCGACCAGGCGCCTTCCACCGCCGAGACCGACGAGGGCAGCCCGGCCTGATCCTCCCCTCCTCCCTTGGCATCTGCAGCGACGGGCTGCCCCCCGGGGGGCGGCCCGTTTCACCAACCGATCGGAGCAGCAGGATGAACCAGAACCACGACACCGTGGAACTCAAGATCGCTTACCTGGGCGGCGGTAGCCGCGCCTGGGCCCGCAAGCTGATGTCGGACCTGGCCGTGTGCCCCGACCTCGGCGGGCAGGTGGACCTGTACGACATCAACCTGGAGGCCGCGCAACGGAACGCCCGGCTGGGCACGTGGATCCAGGAGCAGCCGGGGGCGGTCTCCGAGTGGCAGTACCGGGCGGTGCCCACCATCGAAGAGGCGCTCCAGGGCGCCGATTTCGTGGTCTGCTCCATCCAGCCCGGGCCGCTGGAGGCGATGGAGGCCGACCTGACCATCCCCGAGCGCTACGGCCTCCTGTACCCCGTGGGAGACACCACCGGCGCCCCCGGGCTGATGCGCGGGCTGCGCTCGGCGATCATCTATGCCGGGTTCGCCGAGGCGATCGCCGAGCACTGCCCCGCCGCCTGGGTGATCAACTATACCAACCCGATGACCATCTGCACCCGCACGCTGACCCGGGTGGCCCCCGGCCTCAAGGCGTTCGGGTGTTGCCACGAGGTCTTTGGCACCCAGGAACTCCTCGCGGGGCTGGTGGCCAAGTACTGGGACGTGCCCAAGCCCGACCGCCACGAGATCGAGGTGAACGTCCTGGGCATCAACCACTTTACCTGGCTCGATCGCGCCATGTACCAGGGCGAGGACCTGTTCGCCCTCCTCGAGGAGCACATCGCCCAAGAAGGCGTCATGCGTCCCTACACCGAGGATGAAGTGCGGAGTTGGGACAACTACTTTCGCTCCGCCGAGCAGGTCAAGTTCGCCCTGTTCCAGCGCTACGGCTGGCTGGCCGCCGCCGGCGACCGGCATCTGGCCGAGTTCGTGCCCGGATTCCTCGTCGATGAGGAGACCATCCATCGCTACGGGTTCTCTCGCACGCCCATCTCCTACCGCTACGGCCGCTGGGAGGAGCTCTCCGACGTGGCCGATCGGATCATGGGCGGCGAGGAACCCTACACGGTGGAGCACTCGGACGAGGAGGCCGTCGAACAGATCCGGGCCCTGGTGGGCCTGGGCGACATGTTCACGAACGTGAACACGGAGAACCTCGGGCAGATCCACAACCTGCCGTTCGACGCCGTGGTGGAGACCAACGCCTATTTCAGCACCGACAGCGTGCGGCCCGTGGTGGCCGGCGGGCTCGCCGAGGGCGTGCTGAACCTCGTGGCGCCCCACGTCCACAACCAGGAGATCGTCGTCGAGGCGGCGCTCACCCGCGACCTGGACCTGGCCTTCCATGCGGTGTTCAGCGATCCCCTGACCAAGCTGCCCATCGACAAGGCCTGGGAGATGTTCCGGGCCATGGCCGAGGCCACCAAAGAGTACTTGCCGGGGTTCAAGATCTAGGCGACCTTGTGCCCGGCCGGCAATACGAGAAACCCGGCGCCTCCAGAGGCGCCGGGTTCGCTGTTCGGGATGGGACGCGGGTCAGGCCGTGACCTCGCGCGACTGCTTGCGGCGTCGCACCACATAGGCCAGCAGCCAGAGCCCTCCGGCCGGAATCAGCAGCAGGGGCGAGAGCACCACGGCATAGATTGCCACGGAGAGGAAGCCCTTGCCCGCCTCCAGCAGGGTGTGCGCCGCGTCCGAGACCGTCACCAGCGGGTTCCACGACTCGCGCACCACGGCTCGGGGCGCCGCCTCCGGCCGCACCTGGATCTCTACGGTAGAGAGCGCCGTCATCCGCTCCAGGTACTGCTGGCGGCCCTTGAGCTGCTCGATCTGGCCGCGGATGTTAGTCAGCTCGCGATGCACGGCCAGGATCTCATCCGCCTTGCCGCGGTTCTCGCGCACCTCGGTGAGGAGCTGGCGGAGTTCCACCTCGGTGGCCTCCAGGTTGGTGAGCCGCGCGGCAATGTCCGCGTACTCTTCGGTGACATCGTCCCCGCTGACACTCTCCGAATCGACCCGGATGGCCAGGTCTTGAACGTCGGCGAGAAACGCGTCGAGTGACTCTGCCGGCACCCGGAGGGTGACGTTCGCATAGAGTTGCTCGTTGCTGTACCAGCGGTTCGAGTCGGCAACGTACCCGTTATAGCCGCGCGCCAACTCGGTGAGGGTGTCCAGCGTCTCGGCGGCATCCTGAACGATCACGGTGAGGTTCGCCGTGCGGATGATCATCCGCTCCATCTGCGCCTCCTGGTAGGAGGGCAGCGG
>JAAZBQ010000010.1 GCA_012513725.1 Chloroflexota bacterium | reverse complement strand
TGACGGGGGAACGACGGAGCAGTAACGCTACTGGGGCGGACACGGCCTATGAGCGAGTCGGTGCGCAAAGAGGGGATGATGCGGGAACTAGTATAGCCACACGGCCATTGCTCTGCAAAGCGGATCGCGTGCGGGCTTGCGGGCAGCCCACCGTCTGCCGCCAACGCGGCCCTCCAAAGTGGGCCAAAAACGACCCATCCCGGCATCCTCGATCGAGGATGCCGGGATGGGTGCCTCAAGCCCCGAGCTTACTGCCCCCTGGCTAGCATGGGCAGGAACGTCCTGGCCCCACCGAGAAAGCCGGGGTCGAGGACGCTGGTCACCAGACCGTCGTTGACGACCGCTTCGATGACCTGGATCGTGTCCGGCTCCTCAAGGAGCGCCCCGGCGGGCAGAGCCAGTGTGATCAGCTCACCGGATCCCGCCAGCGGCTCCTCTCGCCGCAGCGACAGGCGCAGGAGACCGGGTGAACCCTGGTCCTCCACGAGCTCAAAGCCCTTGGCGAACGTGTCGGGATGCACCGTAACCTCGCCCAGGCTCTCGGGATACGCGATTGTGAGATCCAGGGCGTACACGGGCGACAACCCCGTATCCATGATCAGCGTCGCGGTCGTCTCCTCGTCGCGCGCAATGGTGCCCCAAATGCCGCTGCCTTCGGTGGTCTGGAACGACAACCAGACGGCCCACTTGTCGAACCAGGACGGACGCGTCCTCCACCAACTGCCGGGCGTCGGCGTCGGCTGCGGTTCGGGCTGCGGCTCGACGGCCTCACCGACGTATACCACGCGCACGGCGTCGGCGACGATGTCGGTGCCCGCCGAAACGTCATCAGAGATCGAGACGGTGCCAGTGCCATCGAACCGGTAGATGCCGAGGGAGTTCCACTGCCCGCCATCTAGTTGCTGGCTAACGCGCACGACGGTCGACCCATCGGCGTGCTGTAGCGTGTACGGCACGTCAGCAGGTCGCCAGGAACCCTCCCACCACCAGGCGTACACCTCGTACGCCCCGGGCTTGGGCACGCCAAAGGACCACGTAGCCGTATCCTGGCCTCCGCTGGGCTGCTCGTTGTACACGTGAGACCCAGCATAGTGCTGCCCCGCATCGTCCCGGTACTGGACCCAGCCTCCCTGGGAACCAGAGGTTGAGAAGCCGGGATCCTCGTTGTCCACCACTAGTTGGTCGGGCGAGAGAGTAGCGGTCGGCAGCGCTGTGGGCAGGGCCGTTGGCGCTGTCGTCGGGACGGTCGTCGGATCCGGAGCCGGCATATTGGTCGGCACGGCAGTCGGAGCTACGGTCGGCGCGGCAGTCGGTGCCGTGGTCGGCGCGATAGTTGGTTCCGTGGTCGGCGCGGCAGTCGGAGCCGCGGTCGGCGCGGCAGTTGGTGCCGTGGTTGGCGCCGTGGTCGGCACGGCGGTGGGCACGCTGGTTGGCACGGACGTCGGGGGCGGCGGAGCTCCGCCGCTCTGGAAGGCGCCAATGTCCGGAGGATTGCTGCGCGCAGCGCCGGCCTTGTCGGTCGGCAGGTTCGGATGTGCCACGCCCTTGCCAATCAGCGGGCTCGATGCGGACGGCTGCACGTCGGGGAACGCCCCGATCTGGGGGTCCAGATCCCACACATCGTGAGGCTGTCGCGCGCCCGGAGGCGAGCCATCGTCGTCATAGATGCTGTTATAGTCGTAGGTGTTGCCCGTGCTGGTGCCGTCGATGCGAACGGCCTCGGCCCCACCATTCAGGTTGCCGTGAAAGACGTTGTTCAGGATCTCGTTGTTGTCGCCGTTGGTGATCTGGACCCCCGGTCGCCAGAACGAGGCGTCCGGCGACTGGACGAACGTGTTGCCCAAGATGTCACTGTCGCTCAAGCCGTCCGAGTAGATCATGCCGACGGCGCGGACAACGTTGTTGCGGATGATCAGCCCCGAAGCGTGCTCGAGGTTGGCGAACTTGGCGTACGCTCGGATGTCGTACACCTCGGGCAGGTCGACGATGTTACCCTCGAGGATGCAGTTCGTCGAGGAGGGGTTGCTCCACGTCTGGAACGCATCGATGTGCGGCATGTTGTCGCCGCGGGCATCGGAGAACTTGATGTCGTGGATATAGTTGCCGCGGAACGTCAGGTCGGAGCCAAAGAAGCGGATGCCGTCCTGGTCGTATCCCAACGTCTGGCCGGCCGAGGGCGAATAGTTCACGGTCCCCCAGATCTCGTTGCCTTCGACGAGATGGCCCGAGCCCCAGACGATGATGCCGGCCATGTAGGCCCGATAGATGCGGTTGTTGCGGACGGTGACGTTCGAGGTACCCGTCCCGACGTTCACGCCATACCAGGCGGTGTCGTGGATGTAGCAGTTCTGGAGCGTGCTGGACGAGGTGCCTCCGGTCACATGTACGCCGGAACCACGCATTTCGTTGGCATCCAGGCTCTGGATGTCAAAGCCATCGACCGTCACGTGCCGGGCACCAGAAAACGTGAAGCCGTTGCAGGAGGCCTGTTGGCTATTCTCCGCCCGGATGACCAGTGGGCTGGTCTCGGTAGCCTGGGTCCCGATCGTGGGGCGTTCGTCATAGTGACCGTCGGCTACGATAATCGTGCTGCCGGCTCCCGCGCTGTTCACCGCGTGCTGAATGGTGCGCCAGGGCTGAGACTGCGTGCCGGGGTTCCCGTCATTGCCTTGGGTCGAGACATAGAACGTGCCCGCTGCCGAGGCAGGAGGAGGGCTTGTCGCGAGGGTACCTGCAAGGAGGAGGGCGATCAACAGTGGGCGCACGAGCGCCCTGCATAGTGTGCGGTGCTGGTGCATGATGGATTCCTTGTAGTGAGTAGTAATAGTCAGTCGAGTGTGTGCTAGAGTGCGTTGTGCGAATGCAGCCGCTTACTTGGTTGTCACGTTGCTACATACTCCAGTCTCCCAGGCCTACAGTACGCGTCGGTGGTGGGCTACCGGGCTCAAAGGCGCGCTGGTGCGACGGAGGAGTGCGGTGTTGGGTACGATGGATGGTAGTCACCGTCGGCGGACGACGCGCCGACGGGCGGATTGTACACGGATCCTGGGCCTTGCCAACTTGTACCCGGAACGATACCTCTCTGGCCGATTGTATGGCGTTTCATGCCCCGTCCTGACTAGTACGACGCATGGGCGGGCGCAAAGATTACAGGGTGGCCGAGAGGAAACGCCAGACACAGGAGATGATGTCTCCGGTGGTGGTGGAACAAGGCTTGACCGGTCCCACTGTGCATCTGTGGGACTACCTGAGCAGGTTCGGCCTGCGGATCGACTCGGGCCGTCGGCGCGAGGGGTGCGGGTCCGTTAACCTAGAGCAGAGCAGTCACATGCGTAGTCGTAGCTTCTGATGATGCTCATTAGGCCGTGACCCCCATCCTTGCGGCCTTGGCTCACAGCCATGTAGCATTATGCTAGTCTCGACTTGATATCTTCTATGATTTGATCGAAAACCTGCTCCCGTTCCGTAGAAGTATCATAGATCGTAAAGCCGTACTCTAGCAGGTGATCAGTCATCGATCGACTGAAGGGAATGGCTTCTTGACTAGCATATTCACGCAGTTCATCATCATCCAAACCATATGTCCAATCGTCTTCCGTATCGTACTTCCTGAAATCACTGACAAATTCATCAACCGTCTTTCCATTTTGCACCAATCCGATAAGCACAAAGTGGTCTTTCAGTTCTTCTATCCCGTACATTCTCAGAATGGACGATATCTTCTCGAAATCAAAGTACCCTCCTTCCAACACAAACCTGTTTCCCTTTACAG
>JAAZBQ010000648.1 GCA_012513725.1 Chloroflexota bacterium | reverse complement strand
GCGCCGGGGGATCCCTCGGCGCTTCGACGCCCGGCGGCCCGAGCATCTGGGGCCGCACAGGACAGAGACGAGGCTGACGAGACGTTGATGAACCGAGATCGCTGGCTAGGGGCCGCGCTAGGCGCGCTCGCCGTGGTGGGTATGGTGTACCTCATTTCCGTGGTGCGCGCCGAGCCCTCCGTCGAGCCCCCGCTGGGCATCACGTGCACGCCTTACGCCTCGCCTACCGCCCCGTATCCGGGGCCCGGGCCCAGCGTCGGCCCGGCGCGCCCCACCGTCGACGGGATCCCGGGCGCCTATCCGTACCCGTACCCGGGGCCCGGCAGTGCGACGCCGTCGCCCACGCCCCGAACCGCCACACGCACCAGGACGCCCGACCGGCGCACGCCAACCGGCGCCGTGCCGCCGCGGTGGTATCTGCCGCTGATCACCCGGGGACACGTGATGGTCAGCCCCACCCCGACGGCCACGGCCACCCGGACGCCGACTGCCACTCCTTCGCCCACGGCGACGCCGACGCCCGTCCCGTGGCCGGAGCCCCTGGACGAGCCGGGGCCCAGCAAGTTGGGCCTGCACGTGCAGTGGAACAACTCGCCCGACATCCTGGAGTTCGTCAAGCGGTTCAAGCCGCCGGTGGTCAAGGGCGTCAACGACCTGAACTTTCTCGCGGAGGTCAAGGAGCTCTCGCCGACCACCATCACCATCGGGCGCATCGAGGACGGCAGTCCCTCCCGCGATCAGGATCCCGCCGAGACGGCCCGGGATTACGTCAACCGCTATCTGGGCACCTATCTGACCCATCCCTGGATCGACTACTGGGAGGGGATCAACGAGCCGGACGTGGGCAACGACATGCCCTGGTACGCGGCGTTCGAGGCGGAGCGGGCCCGCCTGATGGCCGAGCACGGCCTGCGGGTGGCCATCGGGTCGTTCTCCACCGGCGTGCCCGAGTGGGAAGACTTTGCCGACTTTTTACCTGCCATCCGTGCGGCTCACGCCCACGGGGGCATCCTATCGCTGCACGAGTACGATGCCCCGACGATGACGCGCTCGGTGGGCGCCGGGCTGCCGGGGCTGCAGGGGCTGGCCGACCGCGGAGCCCTCTTGCTGCGCTACCGCTGGTGGTACGAGGACTATCTCAGACCCCGCGGGCTGGTGATCCCCCTGGCCATCACCGAGGCGGGTATCGACGGCGGGGTAACCAACCGCCCCGGGCCGGAGGGCGGCGGCTGGCGCGATTTCGTGGACTATTGGGCGGGCCAGGGCCTCGGGAACGACGGGGTGGCCGAATACATGCGCCAGCTGGCCTGGTACGACGCGGAGATTCGCAAGGACGACTATGTCCTCGGCTGCACGATCTTTACCGCCGGGGCCATGGGCGAGGACTGGCGCAGCTTTGACGTCACCGGCATCCTGCGCCAGATCGGCCAGTACATGGTGGACGAGGCAAAGAAGACGGCGGCGCCCTGAGGGCGAGGGGGTGCTTCTCTCTGATAGGGAGTAGCCCCTTGTAGTGGGATGCTCTCGAATGCGCTCCCTGGCGTTGCTGCAATCGGCGTTGCCCCGTCACTTTGACATCTCGTCGCGGCGCTAGTATACTCGGTCCTTGGATGGAGGGCTGCCGGCCCCCTCGGAGGGATGGCAGAGTGGTCGATTGCGGCGGTCTTGAAAACCGTTGATCGCAAGATCCGGGGGTTCGAATCCCTCTCCCTCCGCCTTAGAACGAGATAGCACGCGGGGAGGTGCCGGAGTGGACGATCGGGGCCGCCTGCTAAGTGGTTGTAGGGGCTATACCTCTACCCAGGGTTCGAATCCCTGCCTCCCCGCCTGACCCACGACGCGAGAGGGCGACCCACCCGGTTTGGAGCGCGGCCCCGCGTGTGGTACAATCCGTGTCGTAGGCACTGCAGTTTACTGATGCGCCCGTACCTCAATTGGATAGAGGGCCGGTCTACGAAACCGTATGTTGGGCGTTCGAGCCGCCCCGGGCGCACCATCGGAACACCGGGAGACGCCAGTCACGCGACTGGCGTCTCTTCTCTTTCCCGCAACCCGTATGCTCCGCGCCGGGCGCCCCCTCGTACCGGCTGCCTCGTGCTCTCCCGCGGCCGTAGCCCCTGACACCCTGACCGACCAGAGACCGACGATGGCATAGAGATCGACAGCGGCATTCCCCGCCTATGCGGATGCGCCCCGCGCAGGAGGTTGCTCGCGGCAACGGCCCTGGAGCCAGTGCCGGCGCACAAAGGCCACCAGCGATACCAACCGCTGGCGGAGCCGCGTCGGCGACCAGAAGCGCAACGCCAGGGGGCTGATCTCGTAGGTCAGGGGGCCTTGGTAGCCGTCGGCTGCCAGGCGCCGGACAAAGGGCGCCAGATCCAGCAGGCCGTCCTCCGGCACGCGGTGCTCGGTCAGGAGGGGGCCCGCGTAGGGGAAGGACAGGGGCGGTCCGTTGGGGCTCAGGTTGCTCAAGTGGATGTTCGCCAGCCGCGGGCGCATCACCGCGTAGGAGGTCGCCAGGTCGAGCCCGCGCATGGCCACGTGGCAGGTGTCCAGCGTCACGTCGAGGTCCCGGCCCTCGGCAAAGGCCACGAGGTCCTCCAGTTCGCCGAGGTAGTGGCGCCCCGCCTCGTGCGGGGCAAACCCCGAGTTCTCGATCGCCAAACGCACGCCATCTGCCGCCCCCCGATCGCGCGCCGCGTCCAAGGCGCGCAGCCAGGGTTCCGCCTCTTCGTGGCGCGCCACGTCCGGCGGATGAATGACCACATGGCGGCCACCAACGGCCGCAGCCGTCGCCACGGCATCTCCCAGGCGCCGGGCCGCCGAGCCGCCGATGAGCGGCGCCAGGGTCTGATGCACGGTGAACACCGGCAGGCGGTGTTCGCGGCTCAGGGCGGCGACGCGCCGCGCCCCCAGGAGCCACGTCTCCGGCCCGGTCACCAGTTCCACCCCGTCAAACCCCGCCTCTGCCGCCAGGCGAAAGACCGTGCGCAACGGCACGTGATAGAGGGACGCCGTCGAGATGCTGATCACCGCGGCGCGGATCCCTCGGGCTGCGGCTCGCGCGCGGACACGTACAGCCCCTCCCGGGCGATGTAGGCCTCCACCTCGGCCGGCACCTGGTAGCGGATGGGCAGCCCGGCCCGCAGCCGCGCCCGGAGATCGGTCGATGCGATGCCGATATCCACCGCATCCAGGACGTCGGTGCGCGCGCGAAAGCCGGGGATCTGCCGCTCGACGCCGGCGAGGTCCACCTCGTGCCCCGGACGGCCGGCGACTACCAGCCGGCAGAGTTCCAGGATGCGCTCCGGCGCCCGCCACCGGGGAAAGGCCTCCAGCGAGTCCATGCCCATGAGAAAGAACATCTCCGCCTCGAGGCCCAGGGCGTCCCGGTAGGCCTGCAGGGTATCCACCGTGTACGAGGGGCCCTCGCGCTCGATCTCCATGGTCGAGACCTCAAACCCGTCGTTCGTCACCACGGCCAGCTCCACCATGCGCAGCCGATGCGAGGCGGGCGCCGGCATATCGCACAGCTTGTGGGGCGAGATGCGCGCCGGCACCCAGACCACGGTGTCCAGCGCGAGGCGCACCCGGGCCTCTTCGGCGATGATCAGGTGCCCAATGTGAACGGGATCAAAGGTGCCGCCAAATATCCCCACGCGCCTGCCTGCCACGGTACGCTCGTCTCCTCGTGCTCTGGCGAGGGCGCCTAGCGCCACTCGAGTTCGAT
>JAAZBQ010000647.1 GCA_012513725.1 Chloroflexota bacterium | reverse complement strand
GAGGGCCGGGAGTTTGTGACGGGGCTGGAGTAACGGCCGGCCGAGCCCCCAGTGGCTCCCCGATGGGCAGCGCACCAGCGCCGCCGCCGCCCAACCCACCAAGCCTCCCTACTCCCCTCAAGATGATGTGCCCTTTTATGGGCTGCGGCAGTCTTGCTGCCGCAGCCCACAAAAGAGGCCGCTTCTGTTGGGGGCAGAAGGAGACCCATGCCGTTGGGGGCGATCGCGCGGGCAGAGCGGGAGCCTCGCCGCCCCATATGGGCGCTGGATGTGCTTGACACTGCCGGCGCCGTTCATACAATCCCCGTGAGCATGATGCGCGGCAGGCGTCACGCGCCCCCTTACTCCTCTCCCAGCGTTCGGGTGCGGCCGCTCGGCCGATCGGCGCCTGCCCGAGCCACCCTGGAGAGGAGGACCCGTCCACGATGCGTCCGAGAACGACCCGGCCGGCGCCGCCGCCCACCAGGCCCACGGGAGGCGACCGCCAATGGCCCTAGCCTCGCCGCGCTCCCAGACCCTCGCCGCCCTCGACCTCGTGGAAGACGCGCTGCGGGGCGTCCTCTCCAGCCACGTCGGCCTCCTCGCCACCGCCGGGCAGCATATCGTCGCCTCGGGGGGCAAGCGGATCCGGCCGCAGGTGGCGCTCTTGGCCTACGGGGCCGCCGGCGGCGATGACGTCGCCCGGGCCGTGCCCCTGGCCGCCGCGGCGGAGCTCATCCACACCGCCTCTCTCATCCACGACGACATCAACGACCGCTCGGATACCCGCCGGGGCCACTCGACGGTGAACAGCCTGTGGGGAGACAACCTGGCGCTCCTCACCGGCGATTTCGTGTTCGTCCGCCTCCTGGGCCTCCTGCCCCGCCTCGATGGCCCCGTCATCCAGGCCCTGGCCGACGCGTGCCTGGACGTCGTCGAGGGCGAGACCCGCCAGATGCTGACCCTCGGCCGGCTGGACCTCACCGAGGAGGAGCACCTGGACATCGTCCGGCAAAAGACGGCCGGCCTCTTTGCGTCCTGCGCCTACGCCGGGGGGCTCCTGGCCGGCGCCCGGGCCGAGGACTGCGAGGCGCTGGAGCGCTACGGCCGGGCGTTGGGGATGACCTTCCAACTCCGCGACGACGTGCTGGACCTGGCCGGCTCGCCCGAGGAGATGGGCAAGCCGATCGCCCGCGACGTCGAGCAGTGCAAGGTGAGCCTGGCCACGGTCTACGGGCTGCGGGCGGATCCCGAGGTCGGGCGGGCCCTCCGCGCCGGCGAACACGACGGTGTGCGCCGGATGCTGGCGTCGCTCGGGGCGCTGGACCGGGCCATGGCCGTCACCCGCCGCTACGCGGCCGAGGCCCAGGAGGCGCTCGAGGCGTTGCCCCCGTCGGAGGACCGGCAGGGGCTGTGGGATCTCGCCGAGTACGCTGCTACTCGGCGGCGGTAGGGTTTTTACCACAAAGGACAGAAAGAGCACAAAGGAAGAGAAGGGGGATGGTTGGGGTGACGGTGACCTCCGAGTCCGGCGTCCCGCCTCCCAAGCCTACCACATGACTACCCATTCACCACCACCCGCCATCCATCCAACCCCATACCCTGCAACCCGTCATCCTGAGCGAAGCGAAGGACCTCTACCGCACAATACCCCATACCTTCCATCTCAGCCCATACCCACCACCACCCGTCATCCTGAGCCAAGCGAAGGATCTCCGGCGCGCATCCACCTCGCGTCTATGTGCGGGACGGGGGATGGTGTGGTGGGGGTGAGTGCTCGGAAGGAAGGTTAGGGAGGCAGTGTGGTAGAGGTCCTTCGGCGGACCTGCTCAGAAACTTGACTCGGGAACCCTCGACGGACGGCCGCGAGGATCCATCTTGTGAATCCTGTGCATCCTGTCTGCCTTCCGCGGTTTCTTGCGCCATGAGTGGCGCCGCGGCG
>JAAZBQ010000646.1 GCA_012513725.1 Chloroflexota bacterium | reverse complement strand
TCCTCGCCCCAGGCCTGGCCCGTGCCGATGGCCGGGACGCCGAGGCCGTGGCGCCGGGTGAGTTCCTCCAGTTGCGCTGGATCGACGAGGGAGGGGTCGCGGATGGCCAGCTCCACCCCCTGGTAGCCCCAGGAGGCGATCTTGGCGACGTTGTCCTCCAGGTCCCCCTTGAGCGCCACGGCGTTGAACTGCGCGGCGTGGGTGGAAAGGACGAGGGCAGTCTTCATGACACACTCCTGTGGGGTGTGGCGAATCTACCACGGATTCCACGGAGAGACGGATTGCACGGAGGGAGGAGTGATTTGGCGCCGGGCTGCGCTCCCATCTCCGTCCTTTTCCGTGTCATCCGTGTTTCCGTGGAATCCGTGGTAGATGCCGTTCAGCGTATGGGATCGAAGAACCTTCCCGGAAGGCAAGGCACCTTCCGGGAAGGGGATATCACGGCTCGTTGATCTGGCCGATGCGCGGCAGGGCGTAGACGGTCTTCCAGCCCTCAGAGAGGGGCTCGCGGAGGAACGGCTCCATCTCCTCTTCGGTGCGCAGCGTCACCTCCTCCACCGGTGGGACGGTGCCCGCCGGGAAGGCCTCCAGGATGTGGTCGTGGACCATCGTCAGGTAGCGGAGGATGGCGGCCATCGGGCGCTTGGCCTTCTGGGCCGTCGCGCGGGTCGGCTTGCCTACCACGCCCTCGGGGGTAGCGGCGATCTCGATGGCAAAGTGCCCCTCGCCCTCCGACCAGCGGCTGGGCCGCCCGTAGGGGTCGACCGACTTGTCAAAGTGGCCGTCAGGCAAATAGTTCTTGCCCTCGGTATCCACCGCCGCGTTCATGTCCACCATCTCGGGGAAGAGGAGCAGCCCGAGGGCCGTCTCCGACTCGTCGGCGTGGACAAAGTCCGTGTCCCAGCCGCCGCCCCGGCCGGTGGTGCGGAAGAACTCGCGCACCGCCCGGTGCCAGTCGATCACCCGAAAGATGCCGGGCAGCTGGTAGCGCTTCTGGAACTCTTGCACGGCCGATTCCAGCACCCACAGCTGGCCGTGGTTGTTCAGGATGATCTGCTTGCGGAACCCGTCGTTCCACAGGCCCAGCATCACGTCGATCATCATCTCCCGCACCACCGTCTCGCGGACGATGACGGTGCCCGGCATGCCCAGGTGGTGGTAGGGATGGGCGCCGTACATGAGGGGCGGCAGGGCGAGGTTCGTCGGCGCACCGCGCTTGGCCGTGAAGCGGCGCACGCCCTCTACGATGGCCGAGACGAACAGCGTATCCATCGAGCTCACTGTGTGCTGGCCGTGCAACTCGCTGCAGCCGACGGGGATGAACACCACGTCGTCCTTGCGCCGGTTGGCCTCTAGCTCGTGGCGGATGGTGGTCTGGATGTACGATCCCGGCTTGGCCCACTCCACGGGCGAGGGCACGCCGTACTCGGCCAGCACGGCATCGATCTGCTTGTCGTCATAGCCCCACAGCTCGGCCTTCATCCGGCCGACCTCGTTGTCCTCAAAGAACAGGTCGGGCTGATCGCTCGCCAGCCAACCCTTGGGGGCAGTCCGTTCGCTCATGGTGCACTCCTTTTCATCCTGTCGTCATCAGGGGTGGAGCGGCGGCTAGGCCGCCCCACCGGGATCCACTTCGTGCGGGGCCACGGGCCGGTGCTCGTCCAGCGACCGCTTGGCCGCGTAGGCCAGCACCACCGCCGCGCGCCCATCTGCTCCCCCGGCCGGGGGCGCCGTGCCCTCTTGCAGGGCGCGGATAAAGGCCTCCATCTCGCGGAGGTAGGACTCCATGTAGCGTTCGAGGAAAAAGTACTCCAGCGGCGCCCCCCGGGTGCCCTCGGCAGCGAGCACCGTGGCCTGGTGGGCCACCTCGTTCCCGACCACCACCGCCCCCTCGGAGCAGAACACCTCGATGCGCTGGTCATAGCCGTACACGGCCCGGCGGGAGTTGTCGATGGCGCCCAACGCCCCGCCCGCAAAGCGCAGGGTAGTCAGGGCCGTGTCGATATCGCCCGCCTCGCCGATGGCCGGATCCACCAGCACCGCCCCGGTGGCGTACACCTCCTCCACCGGCTGGCCGATGAGGAACCGCGCCATGTCCAGATCGTGGATGGCCATGTCCACGAACAGGCCGCCCGAGACCTTGACGTACTCGATCGGCGGGGGCGCCGGATCACGGCTGGTGATGCGCAGGAGATGCGGCTCGCCCAGGGTACCGCCCGCTACCAGTTCCCGGGCGCGGGCAAAGGAGGGATCGAACCGCCGGTTAAAGCCCACCTGCAGCGTGACGCCGCTCTCGGCCACCACGCCCAGGGCGTGGTCGATGCGGGCCAGGTCCAGGTCGATCGGCTTCTCACAAAAGATCTGCTTGCCCGCCTGGGCCGCCGCCTCGATGAGCGGCGCGTGGGTGTCGGTGCTGGTGCAGACCACCACGGCGTCGATGGAGGGGTCCTCCAGGACGCGCCGTGGATCCTCGTACGCCTGCTCGATCCCCAACGCCGCGGCCAGCTCCTGGGCCGCCTCCAGGCGGACGTCGGCGACCGCCACCAGCCTGGCGCCGGGCAGCCGGCCGGCCAGGTTGCCGCCGTGCAGCTTGCCGATGCGCCCCGCTCCCAGGAGCCCTACGCGGATGCTTTCCGCCATGCACTACCTCCTCGCTCCGTGTTGTCGAGTAGCAGACGTTACTCCTGCGGCTTGACGAGGATCTTGCCGTCCGTGCGTTCGCCCGAGCGGGCGATGGCGTCGACGGCCTTGTCCAGCGGAAAGCGCGCGGTGATGATGGGGCTGAGATCCAGCCGGCCGGAGGCCACCAGGCGGATGACGTTCGGGAACGTGGCGTGGCCCGAGTGGCCCTGGGCGCCAAATACCTGCGCCCGGCGCACCTGAAGCACCTCGAGGTACATGGGCACCTCGCGCGCGGCCCGGCCGATCTGGACGATCTTGGCGTTGATGGCCAGCGCCTTGAGCATCTCGGGCACCGTGCGGTCCGGCGCGCCGGCGGCCTCGACCAAAAAGTCAAAGCCTTCGCCCTTGCTCGCGTCCTGCAACACCTCGCTCGCCTTGACGGTGGTGGGATCGAACGCCTGGTCGGCGCCCACCTGCTGGGCCAGCTCACAGCGCTGGGGCGAGGTCTCGAACGCCACGATCTTGCCGGCGCCGCCCGCCCGCGCCAGGCCGATAGCGGCCAGGCCGATGGGGCCCGCGCCAAAGACCGCCACATACTGCCCGGGCCGGAACCCCCCAGCCCGCTCGAACATCGCGTTGTAGGAGACGGTGGTGGGCTCGGTGAGGGCGCCCACCTCGAACGCCTTGGTCTCGTCGCCAAAGCGCTCGGCGACGGCATCGATCTTCCAGCAGTACTTTTCGTTCACGGCGATACGTTCGGCAAAGGCGCCCGGGATCGTAAAGCCAATCTCCTCGAGGTTCAGGCAGTGATTGGGAAAGCCGTTGCGGCAGGGCACGCAATGGCCGCACCAGATCATCTCCTCGACGGTGACCATGTCGCCGGGGCGCAGGCTGGTCACTTCGGAGCCCACCTCGGCCACCCGACCGGAGAACTCGTGGCCCAGGATGGTGGGGAACCGGGTGAGGCCGGGGTAGAGGATGTAGCCGTCCTTGTCCGTCTCGTAAAAGTGCATGTCCGAGCCGCACACACCGCACGCCTGGATATCCAGCAGCACGTCGCGCGGCCCCACCTCGGGCTCCTCCCACTCGCGCACCTCGAGCTTGGGGTGGCGCCAGATGTTGCTGCCGCTGATGGCCGTACGCGTCTCGCGTTCCCAGTCGCTCAGCGCATAGTCGGGCCTGGGATCCCAGGCCGCATCCAACACGAGTCCCTTCATGATGTGCTCCTCTCTGCAGTCGGACGATCAAGACGACGAGTTGCTCGATGCACGGCGCACGCCCAGGATTCGGGCGAACCGCCGGTCCCGTTAGCCCGACGACTCGCGCACGACGAGCCGACCGGGCAACACCACCTGCCCCTCGGTCTCGGGCGCAGGCGAGTCTTCATCCCGAAGCGCCAGCGCCATGCGCATGGCGCGCTCCCCCATCTCGGCCTTGGGCTGCGAGATGGTGGTCAGTGGAGGGCAGACGTACGAGGCGTACAGGATGTCGTCGAACCCCACCACGGCGAGGTCCTCGGGCACGCGCACGCCCGCCCGCCGCGCGGCGCGCAGCAGGCCGATGGCCGTCATGTCGTTGTAGCAGAACGCGGCGGTAGGCGGCTCGGGGAGCGCCTGCAGGCGGGCCAGGGCCTGCTCGCCGCCCTCCGCGCGCCCGTCGCCGCGCAGCACCAGGGCGGGATCCACCTCCAGCCCAGCCTGGCGCAAGGCCTGTTGGTAGCCCGCCTGGCGCTCGACGCTGTCCGAGTGGCCCAGGGCCGCCGCGATGTAGGCGATCCGCCGATGGCCTCGGCAGACCAAGTGTTCGGTGGCCACCCGGCCGCCGTCGCGGTTATCCACGGTGACGGAGAACGTGTACGGGCCGCCCTGCGACGTGTGGTCGTTGATGAGGACCACCGGCACCCCCTGGAGCTCCAGGCGGTCCAGGTACAGCGACCCGACCCGCGAGGAGGTGACGATCACCGCGTCGACCCGCTTGGCCCGCAGCATATCGACGGCGGCCAACTCGCGTTCCGGCTCGCCACCGGAGGAGGCCAGGATCACCGAGTAGCCGTTGGGCAAGGCGCAGTTCTCCACCCCCCGGACGATCTCGGCGACAAAGGGGTCCGTGATGGTGGTCATGACTACGCCGACGGTGTGGGTGCGCCCGGTGACCAGGCTGCGCGCGATGGTATCGGGCGAATACCCCATCTCCCGGGCGAGGCGCTGGATGCGCTCGCGGGTCTCGGGGCGCAGCAGGGGGCTGTCGCGCAGGGCGCGAGAGACGGTCGAATGGGAAACCCCCGCCGCCCGCGCGATATCCTTGATCGAGACCTTGCCCATGCTCCTCCTGGCGCACGCACACGTGTGCACTAGCCCAGTATAGCAGCACCCCCGCGGAAGGTCAAGGGTCGTCAGTGCCCGCATTTGGACTGCGGCGGCCCCAGCGCATTGACTGCGGCAGCCCCAGCGCATGTGGACTGCGGCAGTCTCGCTGCCGCTTTGTCTTCGGCCACCCTTGGTGGCCGTCTTCAGCGGGTGACACCGCCCCACAGGTATGCTACAATGGCGGCTGACAGGCGCGCCGGGCTGCGCGACCCCGGCGCAGAGGTGAGCATGCCAGCCAACGCCGCCCAACCAGGCGATGCCCCCATCGATCTCAACATCCTGCCACCAGAGTACCGCCCGCGGGAGTGGCCGGCGTCCCTGGTGTTGCTTGTCGTTGCCGCCCTCTTGGCGTTCGCCCTCCCCCTGGGCGTCCTGGGCGCAACGCGCGTCGCCGAGGAGCGTTCCGCGGCACTGGCCGCCGGCATCGTCGACGCCGAGGCCACCCTGGTGGCGCTGCCCCCGCCTGACCCCGAGGCCGTGCGCCTCTCCGACGAGATCCGCCACGCCCAGGAAGCCTCCCAGCGCCTGGATGATCTGCGAGTCACCACTGAGGCGGGCCGCCGGGATTGGACCCAGGCCCTCGCAGCGATCGGCAACTATGATCCCGAGCGCGTCGCGCCACAGCGGCTGACGCAGGCCGGCAACGCCCTCACGCTCGAGGGCTGGGCTGCTTCGCCCGGCGATCTGGATGCGTACGCGGCGGGGCTGGAGGGCTCAGGCGCCATCGACCAGACCGAGGTCCTCGCCCAGGCCCCCCTCTCGCCCGACACTCCGGGGGGCGCATCCGCCGGCGACCCATACGAGCCCGACGACGACGCCCCGCGGCCCATCGGCATCGGCGAGGTGCAGTCGCGCGTGTTCGATCCCCGGGACGACGTCGACCAGGTGACCTTTGTGGGCAAGGCCGGCCGGCGCTACTGCGTCCAGGCCCTGCCCCTGGCGCCCGGCGTCGATACGGTGCTCGAGGTCCACGTCGCCGGCACGGTGCTGACCAACGACGATTGCCAGAGCGAGGGCGTACGCACCGCCTGCGCGTGCCCGGAGGATGGCGCGCTGGGCTCGCTCGCCTCCCTGGTCGAGGTGCAGCCGCCTGCCGACGGCGACTATACGGTGCTCGTGCGGGTCACCAACCGCGGCGAGTACGGTCCCGGGCAACGCTACAGCCTCCTGGTGAGCGAAGTGCTCGGCGACCCCTGGGAGCACGACGATGATCGCCCATCGGCCATCGCCCCGGGCGAGAGCCAGCCGCGGACGTTCTTTCCCGTGGGCGACGTGGACCGCGCCCTCTTGAGGGTCAAGGCCCATCGCGCCTACCGCGTTTGGACGGCGGACCTCAGCCCAGAGGTAGACACCCACCTGACCGTCTCGGTGGATGGCGACGTCTACGAGAGCGACGACGTGGCCCCCGGCGACCGCTCCTCGTCGGTCGCGTTCGTGGCCCGGGCCAACGGCGAGGCGCTCATCACCGTCGCGAACCGGGGCCAGTATGGCGCCACCGCCGTCTACAGCCTGCGAGCCGAGGAGACACCGCTGGACGCCTACGAGCCAGACGATTATGCGCCGGCCACCATCGCCCTGTGGGAAGAGCAGGCGCGCACCCTTTATCCCGCCGGCGACATCGATCGCGCCGAGTTCTCCGTCAAGGCCGGGCGGACGTACGAGGTCAAGACCTACAACCTGGCGATCGGCGTGGACACGGTGCTCGCGGTGCTGGTGGGCGGGGTGCTCTACGAGAACGACGACCTGGCCGCCGGAGAGCGGGCCTCGCGGGTGGTGTTCACCGCCGTGGCCGATGGTGTGGCCGGGGTCACCGTCACCAACGCCGGCCAGTTCGGCCCCGACAAGGGCTACTGGCTCACGGTGCTCGAGCGGGCCGTGCCGCCCACCGTCACGCCGACGCGCACCACCATCCCGTCGCCCAGCGCGACGCCGACCACCACACCGGTGTGCGCGGACGCCCACGAGCCCGACGACATCGTCCCCCGGCTGGCCAGCGTCGGCGAGGCGCGCCTCCACAGCCTGTGCCCCGTTGGCGACGAGGACCGGGTGGTGTTCACCGCCAAGCCCGGCTATGCCTACCGCATCGAGACGCTCCACCTCGCGGCCGGCGTCGACACGGTGCTGAACGTCCAGATCGGGGCCCAGCACCTGACGAACGACGACCGCGCGCCCCAGGACCTGAGTTCGATGCTGGTCGTACACAACACCTCGACGGCCGAGACTCCCGTGTTCGTCTCGGTGACCAACAAGGGCACCTATGGCCCCGACAGGACCTATACCCTGCTGATCTCCGACGCCGGCGCCGGCGACGCCTACGAGCCCGACGACGTGACGCCGGCGCCCATCGTGCCGGGAGCGAGCCAGGTGCGCACGTTCTACCCGCCCGGAGACGTGGATCGCGCCGCCTTTACCGCCAAGCCCGGCCGCCGGTACGCCGTGTACACGCTCTGCGGCGAGCGGCCCATCGACACGGTGCTCTCCGTGCACGTCGGCACCGTGCAGGCCTCCAACGACGACCACCACCCGGGCACCGTGTGCTCGTACGTCGAGATCCAGCACAATGGCCCCCACGACGCCACCGCCCACGTCACCGTGTACAACAACGGCCCCCACGATCCGCTGGCCACCTACACGCTGCACGTCGACGACCTGGGCGCCCCGGCGGCCGACGCCTATGAGCCCGATGTGGACGCCGCGCCGGTCCTGGGCATCGGCGAGGCCCAGCGCCGCACCTTCTTTCCCGAGGGCGACATCGACCGGGCCCTGCTACAGGTCAAGGCCGGGCGGCGCTATGCCGTCTACACCTGCGGTCCCGTCGGCGTGCCCGCGGGCACTCCGACGCCGCGCCCCGGCGGCGAGGCAGGCTGCCCCGCGCTTGCCCCCGGCGTCGACACGATCCTGCTCGTCCACGGCCCCGTGCGGGCCTGTGTACCGGAGGGCTGCCAGTCGGACGACACCGACCCCGGCACGGGCCGGCTGAACTCCCGGGTGGAGTTTGACGCCATCGCCGGCGGCGAGGCGGTTATCACCGTCTACAACAAGGGCTCTTTTGGGCCGGATCGGGAGTACTGGCTCCTGGCCGAGGAGATCGGCGCCGTGTCGCAGGGCCTCGAGGCTCCCGCCGGGCGTCGCGTCGCCGGCCTGGCGGCGCCGATCGACCTGCCCACCCTGGCGCCTCCCATCAGCGAGGGCGGGATCTGGTTCCGTATGCGCCTGGTGCTGCCGGGGGCGCAGCCATGAGCATAGACAGGAGCAGGCGCGATCCAGAGGGCGCCACCGGCCTCGCCGCCATCGAGATGGCCGTCGTGGCGCTGCTCGTCGTCGCCGTGGCCGCGACGGGGCTCCTCGCGCCGCGCCTCGTTCGGGCGCTGGGCGACCACGCGGCCCTCCGCGACCGGCATGCGGCCGCGCTGGAGCGGCTGGACGAGGCCCGGGCCGAGACGGATCCGGAGGCCCTGGCCCGCCTGGCCGAGGACGCCCAAACCGCGCTGACCGCCAGCGCCAGCGCCTACCCCACCGCCGAGGAGCGGGAGGCCGCGCTGGCAGACATGGACGCCGCCGCCCGCGCGGCGGACGTCCGTCTGCAGTGGGAGGCCATCGAGGCCCCGGGGGAGACTGCACCGCCGCCCTGCGTCGCCCAGCGCTACCGTCTGGTGGCGGAGGGGGAGTTTCTCGCGCTGCTGGGCTTTCTCACCGCGGCCGCCGAAGACCTCCCGCTCCCCTTTGTTCTGGATGGCCTCGTGCTGGAGGCCGAGGCTTCCGCCCCCCAGACGGGGCTCAGCACGCTCGAGGTCGTCCTGACGACCTATTCCGTCGCCGCGG
>JAAZBQ010000645.1 GCA_012513725.1 Chloroflexota bacterium | reverse complement strand
TCGGCAAGGGGCAGGTTGTCCCAGGAGGGCCCCAGGTTCGGGCAGCAGTGCACCAAGCCGGTGGAGGGATCCAGGGGTCCCGGCACCCCCACCCCCACGGCGGCTGCGTCTTCGGGGCCGAGGGAGGCGGCCGCAAGCGCCTCGCGGATCGATTCCTCCAGGCGCTTGATGATCTCCTTGGCGCCGCGCTCGGCCCGGGTCTTGCGCTTGGCGCGCCCGAGCACGCGTCCGTCATCGGCCACTGCGGCCGCCAACAGGCTCGTTCCGCCGAGATCCACGCCCACGGCAATGCGCTCGTCGCTCAACCGGCACCTCCTGACGGCCACAACCCACCGGCACACTCGAGAGTATAGCGATTCTAGATGCGCCGGGAGGCACCGTCAAGGGCGACGAGGGCGCGGAAAAGGCCCCAGAATCCAGTGGGATATGTTCGATGGGGTTTGGGTGCCCGTGGTCGCGCATGTTATAATCAAGCACCATGCGTTGGGTTGATGGGCATCCCCCCGTCCCGCGTCTGCACGTGGACCACAGGGCGCAGCACGCGGGGGACGCCGTGACAGGCGAGTTACAGATGAAGATAGTACGAGAAGACCATTCCGCGCCGCAGGTGAACGGCTTTCGCTGGCTCCTGCTGGTGATGCTGGCCATCGCGCTGATGGCCGCGGCCTTTGGGGCCGGCGCCGCGACGACCTGGTACCTGGGCCCTCGGGTCGAGGGTCTGTTCGTCAGCGTCCCGACCACGCCCGAGGCTGGCGCCACGACGGAACCCAAGAGCCGCGAGGAGCTCGCCGGCATCCTGTGGGAGACGTGGGAGATCCTGGATCGCGAGTACCTCGATCCCTCGGCGTTGGTGCCGGATGACATGATCCGCGGCGCCGCGGCGGGGGCCGTGCGCAGCGTCGATGATCCCTATACAGTGTTCGTCGACCCCCTGCCAGCGTCCATCATGGACCAGGACATGCAGGGGTCCTTTGAGGGGATCGGCGCGACAGTGGGGATGGTCGACGGCCGGCTGACCATCCAGGACCTCCTGCCCGGCAGCCCCGCGCTGGCGGCCGGGCTGCGCCAGGGCGACGTCATCCTGGAGGCCGACGGCATGTCGCTCAACGGCAAGGACGTCATCGAGGCGATCAGCCTCATCCGCGGCCCCCGCGGATCGGTGGTGCGGCTCCTCGTCGAGCGCGAGGGGGAGCCGGAGGCGTTCATCGTGCCCGTCACGCGGGATCGGGTCGATCTCCCGACGGTGGAGGCTCACATGCTGGAGGGCGACGTCGCCTACCTGCGCCTGACCGAGTTCAACGCCGTCGCCGATCGCCGCGTGCGTGATGCGCTCACCGACCTGCTGCCCCAGGAGCCCCGGGGGCTCGTTCTCGATCTGCGGGGCAACCCTGGCGGGTACTTTCAGACGGCGATCGACGTCGCCACCGAGTTCCTCGTTCGCGACAGCGTGATCGTCTCGGAGCAGCAGCGGGGCGACGACCCGCAGACCTTTGCGGCCGAGCGCACCGGGCTGGCGGCCGAGATCCCCCTGGTGGTGTTGGTGGATGCCGGCTCGGCCAGCGCCTCCGAGATCGTGGCGGGCGCCATCCGCGACCACGAGCGGGGCATCCTGGTCGGCGAGACGACCTTTGGCAAGGGGTCTGTGCAGAACGTCCACACGCTGTCGGACGGCTCCAGCCTGCGGGTGACCGTCGCCAAGTACTATCTCCCCGACGGCGACAACCTCGACGGCGCCGGCCTGGTGCCCGACCTGCAGGTACCCTATACGCAAGAAGACGCAGAGGCGGAACGCGATCCGCAGCTCGACCGTGCCGTCGCATACCTCATGGAAGGAGAGTAGCCGTTCATGGCGACCAAGAAGGGCAAGGCCGCGACACAGGCGCACGGCGGAGATCGCCAGATCGCCACGAACCGCAAGGCCTTCCACGAGTATTTCATCGAAGACACCCTGGAGGCCGGGCTTGTCCTGCACGGATCGGAGATCAAGTCGGTGCGCGCCGGCAAGGTGAACCTCCGCGACTCGTACGTCGCCATCCGCAACGATGAGGCCTGGCTCATCGGCACCCACATCGCCGGGTACGCCCAGGCCTCGTTCCAGGATCATGAGCCCCGCCGTGACCGCAAGCTGCTGTTGCATCGCCTGGAGATCGACCGCTGGCTGGCACGGGCCGAGCAAAAGGGCTATACCATCATCCCGCTGCGCATGTACCTAAAGAACAACCGCGCCAAGGTCGAGATCGGCCTGGCGCGCGGCAAACAGCAGCACGACAAGCGCCATGCGATCGCCGAGCGCGACGTGCAGCGCGACATCGATCGGGCCCTCAAAGAATCGCGGGGCTGAGCCCCTCCCCGACCCACGAAAGGACACTACACCATGCACGTGGGGTCGCAGATCCCCTATTCGCCGGAGAACCTGCAGTTCCTCTGCCAGATGGGCGTGCGCCACGTGGACACTGCCCCCTCCACCGGCCTGGGCATTGAGGAGGACGGCCATTGGCACGCCGACGCCCTCTGCCGGCTCCGGGAGGAGGTCGAGTCGTATGGCATCGAGCTGGCCGCCCTGCACCTGCCCCTGACCTCGGCGGGGATCGAAAAGCAGGTCTGGCCGCACATCATGCTCGGGACGCCCGAACGAGACCGGGATATCGAGCAGGTCTGTCGCTCCATCGAGGCCGCCGCGCAGGCTGGCATCACGACCCTCCTGTACAACCTGGCCATCCTGCCGGTGGTGCGCGGGGCGCGCTCCCCCGGGCGGGGCGGCACCACGTACAGCCACTTTGATTATGACGAGCTGCGCGACGATCCCCCCCACCCCATCGGGCCGGTGTCGGCTGAGGAGGCGTGGGAGCGCATTGCCTACTATGTCGAGCGGGTGATCCCCGTTGCGGAGGAGTACGGCGTGCGGATGGGCTGCCACCAGCACGACCCCGGCTTTCCTGCAGGCGTGGGCTACCGCGGGATCGAGCGCGTGCTGGGGAGCATCGAGGGCGTCAAGCGGTTCATCGATCTGCACCCCAGCGCCTATCATGGGCTGAACTTTTGCCAGGGGACCGTCGCCGAGATGTGCTCGTCGCCAGATGAGGTGTACGACGCGATCCGCTACTTTGGCAGTCGCGGGCGCATCTTCTGGGTCCACTTTCGCAACATCCGTGGAGGCTACCTCCGGTTCGACGAGGTGTTCCCCGACGAGGGCGACGTGGACATGTGCAAGGCGATCCGCGCGTACAGAGACGTGGGGTACGACGGGGTGCTGGTCCCCGACCACGTGCCGCACTCGAGCCTGGACACGCGCATCGGCCACCGGGCCCGGGCCTTCTGCCTGGGGTACATCCGCGGCCTGATCCAGATGGTGGAATCTGAGTCCTGAGCCCGTTCTCCTGCCCCTGTGGGCAGGCGCCGAGGAGCGACGCACCGTGCACGTCCACGATTTCCCTTCCGGCCCCGGGAACCCGCGAAACTCGGAGGGCGATACCCTCCTCCTCGCGGACGGCCGCATCCTGCTGGTGTGGACCCGGTTCCGGGGGCCGGAGGACCACGCCCCGGCCGATCTGTACGTCTCCCACAGCCCCGACTGGGGTGCTTCTTGGTCGGCGCCGTACCTCGTGGTCTCCGGCCGCGAGGCCGGGCAGAACGTCATGTCCGTCTCGCTCCTCCGCGAGCGACGGACGGGCGAGGCCCTCCTCTTTTACCTGCGCAAGAACGGCCCCGAGGACCTCAGCATCTGGATGCGGCGCTCGCCCGACGAGGGCGCCACCTGGAGCGCGGCGGAGGCAGTGTCCGCCGGTCCCGGGTACCACGTGATGAACAATGCCCGGGTGGTGCAGACGGCCCGCGGCCGCCTGATCGCCCCGGCGGCCGTGTCACCGCGATCCGGCGGGCCGGAGCCATCGCGCGCCGTCTGCTTTCTCTCCGACGACTCCGGGAAGACGTGGCGCCGAGGCGCGGGAGACGTGGCGTTTGCCGAGGGTGATCCGGTGCAGGAGCCGGGCGTGGTGCAAGTGTGGCCCGCGGGGCGACTGCTCATGTACCTCCGCACCATGCGGGGGCACGTGTACGCGGCGTGGTCGGAAGATGAGGGGGACACGTGGTCGCCGCCGGAGCCGCTACGCGACCTGCCGGCGCCGGCCGCCCCGGCAACCATCGCGCGCCTGGCCGGAGGTTCGTTGATCGCGGCCTACAACCACCGCCTCGACGGGACTACTGCCGGCTGGGCCGACCGCACGCCCCTGGCGCTGGCCCGTTCCGAGGACAAAGGGCGCACCTGGCGCCGGCTGGAGGACATCGAGCCGGATCCCGCCTACTGCTACGGCTATACGAGCCTGCGGCCGTATGGCTACCAGGTGGTGCTCACCTACTATGTGTGGCCCCGGCGCGGCCAGCGCCACTTTCAGGGTACGACGCTCCGGGTGCGGGTGCTGCAGCCCGAGCGCCTGGCGTAACCAGGTTCGGCGGCCTCGTTCGGCGAGAGACGCAGAACAGGGGTAGCCGGGTTGCTCTGCCCTGCTACCCCCTCTTGGCGCCGCGAAGCAAGCCGGGCCGCCGACCCGGTACTGTGGGTTCGAACCCTACTGCGGCATCAGGCGCAGAAGGTTCAGCCGCAGGCGCAGCCGGGCAATGAGCCGCAGCAGGACCTCGTTCACGCGGCTAGTCAGTCGCGTGGCCTCTGCGGTGGTGGGCGCCGGTCGAAGGGCCAACCCTGCGGGATCCTCTGGCGATTCCCCAGCGGCATCATCCTGCCCCGCGTTCTGGCGGTCACGCGCCTGCGTGGCCACCTGCTCACCCGCCTGCGCCTGCTCTCCCTCTCGGCTCTGGGCCTGAATGGGATCCCCGGCCTGCGCTTGGCCTTGGGTCTGCACCGGCTCTCCCGCCTGCGTCTGAGCCTGGACCTGTTCGCGGCCCTGCGCCTGGCTCTGACTCTGCTCCCCCGACTGCGCCTGGGCCTGGGTCTGAGTCTGGAGGCAGGCCTCGTCGGAGTCGCAATCCTCGCCGATACCGTCCTGTGCCCGCTCCCGCGTCCCGGCCTGCTCGGTGTCCTGTGCCCGGTTCTGGGCAGGTTCCGAAAGATCCGTGCTGCCATCCCGTGCCTGTTCGCGGGCGGGATCGCCGTCCGCCGGCCCCACGCAGTCGCCGCCATGGTCCTGGTCGCGGTCGCGATCGTGGCTGGCTACGCACTCCGTGCAACCGCCACCCTGTTCTTGGCCCGAGGGTGCTGACGCGGACCCTTCGGCGTTGCCGCTCCCACTCCCTCCCCCACCCTGGGCCGCCACCGGCCCGGTGCAGAGGACGAGCGCAAGGACTACCAGCCCAATGGTGCTGAGGACTCTGGTCACGAGGTACCTCCCCTCCTGCAGGACGACTACTCCGTGCGGACCTTTTGCCCTGCACCCTGTACAACGAGTTGAACCCCAAAAGGTTACGGTACCCGAAGAACAGCGGTAATACATGGCACTGTGCGGAGAGATAGCCCGCCGGATGGGGAAAGGGGCAGCCGACATGCGAACGGCGGCTACCCCTCCCTGGGAGGACCGAGCGAGCTGGCCAGCAGGGTCCTGGCATCAGTCGTCGTCTGCGTCGTCCTCCTCGTCAAGCTGGAACAGGATGCGCGTGGCATACAGGGGCGACGGCGTGGCGGCGGCCTGCCCGTCGGGAGTCAGGGTGATGTAGGCGGTGCCCACAATGTGCACGCCGGCGCCCACGGTAACCGCCAGGCCAGTAGGGCCCGTCGAAAAGCCCCCGCCCCCGCCGCGCACGTGGTAGCGCGTCTGATCATCCACCAGAATGCGGAGCAACTCGGCGCCTTCGGCGTTGGGGTCTAGCGAGAGCGCCGCGTCGCGCACGATGCGGCTGCACGACTCGAGCGCGATCTCCATTACGCGGCCCTCGGCGGGAATGTCGCCACCCTCGGCGGACGGCTCGTCGGCGTCATCCGACTCGCGTTCGCCGAGCCAGCGGGCAAAGGTACCGTGGGCGGAGAACACGCGGGGCTTGAGGGACAGGGTGTCCTGCGCTGTACGGGGAGGGTCGGCAACCTGTTCCTCGCCACCTAGAGTCGCCTGCACGCGGCCGCTGGCCGATGGGCCGTTTGCAGCCACGTCGGCGCGCCCTCCGTTGCTGTCGACGTGTGGCGAGGCGGCGTCACCGTCACCACGTCCCACTGCCCGGCCGTTCCCATTCCCCCCGGGCCCGGCCATCACTGCGCCAGCTCCCAAGCCCAACAGCAGCACGAGTAGGATGAGGGTAGTGGTGATGGTTCGCATGTGGGTCTCCTTTTGGGATGCAGTGCCGAGATGCGTCTGCTGTGCCTCGCTGCACGCTGCTTGCGCCGGTCAGGCTGCTTGCGCCGGTCAGGCTGCGCCTGGATGCCGACGACGGCGCGCGGCAACTGTGGGTTGCCGCGCGCCGCGCACGATGCCTAGCGACTCAGTCTCCGGTCGGCGCAGTGCCCTCCTCAGCGACCTCGGCCGCTTCGGCAGCGACCTCGGCCGCCTCGGCAGCGACCTCGGCCGCTTCGGC
>JAAZBQ010000644.1 GCA_012513725.1 Chloroflexota bacterium | reverse complement strand
GGCTATGTGCTCAAGGGGGCCACGGGGCACGGCGTGCGGCTGCTCGTCGAGTGGCTGCGCGATCGCGCGGCGGACGCCAAGTAGCACGTCCGGCCGCCCGGCTCCGGCGGGGCCGCAGGGATAGGAGCATGGATCGTGGCGGATCTGTGGCGCGCGTCTCGGGGGTATGTGGTGCCGCTGCTGGGCGCTGCCGCCCTGCTCGGCGGGTACCGGCTGGTGGAGCGCTGGCCGCGCCCCGAGCCCGTGGCGATCATCGCCCCGGCAACCGCCACCCCCGCGCCGCTGGTGACCCCCAGCCCTCCGCCGCTCACGGTGCACATCGTCGGCGCCGTGGAGGAGCCGGGGGTCTATGCTCTGCCGTCGGGCAGCCGGCTGGATGACCTCGTGCGCCTGGCCGGCGGCCTCTCGGAGGATGCCGACGTCGAGCGGGTGAACCTGGCGGACTACCTCCGCGACGCCCAGCAGGTGCACATCCCGCGCCGGGGGAGCACCCCGCCGCCGGCCCCCACGCCCCTCGGCGGGGCGCCGGAGGGCGTGCGGGCCGCCCCGGGCGGCGTCGCCATCTCCGGTGGCTTGATCAATCTGAACACCGCCTCGCAGGCCGAGCTGGAGACGCTCCCGGGCATCGGCCCCGCCTATGCCCAGAATATCATCGCCTACCGCGAGGCGCATGGCCCCTTCCAGCGGCTCGAGGACCTCCTGGAGGTCAGCGGCATCGGGCCCACGCGCTACGCACAGTTGAAGGATCTCGTCACCATCGAGTAGGAGGACGCATGAAAGCCGAAGTCGTGCTGACCGTATCGGAATCCAAGCGGCTGATCGCCAAGGGGGTGGCCAGCCTGCCCTTTATCCAGGAAAAGATGCAGCAGGGCATCATCGTGGTCACCAGCGGCTCGACGAACGCCTACCTCTATGAGGAGCTTACCGGGCAGTCGATCGACAAGCGCGCCTACCTGACGGGCCGCACCACGCCGGCCAAGGCCAAGGGCTCCTGGAGCGTGGAGCCGATCGCCGACCTGGTGCTGGTGAACGGCCAACCCGATCCGGAGCTGAACCGCTTTACCGCCCTGGAGCGGATGCAGCAGGGGGACGTGTACGTCAAGGGGGCCAACGCGCTGAACTATGGCGTCGGCGTAGCGGGCATCTCCATCGGGCATCCCACGGGCGGCACGATCGGCGGCGCCATCGGCTCCATCATCGCCAAAAAGCTGCGCTTCCTGATCCCTGCGGGGCTGGAAAAAGAGGTACCGTTCGACATCGCCGAGGCCAGCGCGCTGATCGCCGAGCCCGACGAGCGCCAGGGGCAGATCCACGCCCTGTGGCCGGTGAGCGGCCTGATCTTTACCGAGCTGGAGGCCCTCGAGGAGCTGGTCGGGGTGGAGGCCTACCCCGTGGCGGCGGGGGGCATCGCCGGGGCGGAGGGCGGCCTGCGCCTCCTCCTGGTGGGCACGCCGGAGACGGTGCGCGCCGGGGTGGAGTTGGTGGAGAGCATCCAGGGCGAGCCGGCGCTCGCCTGAGGGTGCGCTCCGCGCACGCGGTCGCTACGGTAAGGGGGCCGGCGCCTTTCGGGTTCGGAGGGCTGCCGTCTCCACGTCCTCCCTGTAGGGCGGCTCGATCACGCTACGGAGGTGGCGATGCTGGCAATATCGGCAACGAGCGCCTGGCGCGACGCCCACCCCGGGGCGGCCATCGGGCTGCTCGAGCTGGCGGGCGCGGAGCAGACCGGCTCCGCGGCCCGGCTGGAGGAAAGGAAACGCGCCACGGAAGCGCTGTTGCGCCAACGCTATGGGGGCTGGTCCCGCCAGGACCTCCTGGCGCTGCCCGTGATGGCCGCGTACGCACGTTACTACCGGCGCTTCAAAAAGACCTACCACGTGCAGCTCCAGGTCGAGTCGATCGTCCTAAAGGGCAGGAACCTGCCCACGGTGACGCCCCTGGTGGACGCCAACTTTTGCGCCGAGGTGGATACCCTGATCCTCACCGCGGGCCATGACGCAGACAGGCTCCTCGAGCCCGTCTGCATGGACGTCTCGGTGCCAGGGGACCGCCAGACGCTGATGAGCGGCGAGCCCAAAGACATCCTGGCGGGAGACATGGTGATGCGGGATGCGGGCGGGAT
>JAAZBQ010000083.1 GCA_012513725.1 Chloroflexota bacterium | reverse complement strand
GGCTGTCGGCGGGCACGCCCGGCTCCCAGATGGTGCCGGCCAGGCCCGTCATGGTCACCTGGGCCGTCACCGTGGCGCCGGCGTCCACCAGCGCGCGGAGGGTGTCGCCGCCCAGGGCCAGCACGCCCCCCACGCTCTTGGTCCACACCTGCACCACCCAAGGCGCACCGTGGGCGTCCACCACCTCGCGAAGGTTGGCCCACACGGCCGGGATGCGCCCGGGATCGGTGCGCCGGGAGATATCCACATAGGTCGCCTCGCCGACGGCCTCCCGGTAGCGGGCGTAATCGGCGAGGCGGTAGCATAGGCCCATCGGTCTACCTCGGCGTGCGGCGCTGCCCCCTCAGGGGGCCACCCCGTCCAGTAGTTCGCCGCCCACTATCACCTGGCGGGGCAGGAGGGTGAGCGGGTCCAAGATCAGGAGGTCCGCCGCCAGCCCCCGGGCCAGGCGGCCGACGCGATCCTCGACGCCGACGATGCGGGCCGGGGTCTCGGTGGCCATGCGCAGGGCATCCACCAAGGAGACGCCCACCACCTGCACCACCTCGCGCACGCAGCGGGCCATCGTGGAGATCGAGCCGGCGAACGCTTTGCGATCCCGGGTAACGGCCACACCGGCCCCCTCCTCGACGACGGCCACGATCCCGGCCAGGTCGTACTCCCCCGGCCCCATCCCCGAGGCCCGCATCGCGTCGCTTACCAGCGCCAGCTTTTCGGGCCCCTTCATCCGGTAGGCGATCTTCATCAGGCTGGTAGGCAAGTGGTAGCCGTCGGCGATCATCTCCGCCGTCAGGCCGTCCTCCACCAGGGCGGCCTCCAGCATCCCCGAGTGCCGCTTGGGGCCGATGCGGCGCATGAGCGACATACTGCTCCACAGGTGGGTGATGTGGCGCAAGCCCGCCTCCATCGCCGCGCAGACCTCGGCATAGAGGGCGTCCGAGTGCCCTCCGGAGACGAGCACCCCTCGGGCGCTCAGGTCGCGGATGAGGTCCATGGCCCCCTCGCGCTCCGGCGCCAGGGTGACCCGGGCCAGGCTGCCCGAGTAACTCAAGAGCCGCTCCCGCTCCTCGGCGTCGGGCATGCGCAGGAGGGAGGCGTTGTGCGCCCCCACCTGCTGGAGGCTGAACAGCGGCCCCTCCATGTGGATGCCCAGGGCCCGGGCCTCCTCGGGGCGCCTGTCGCCCATCACCGCGGCGATGGCGTCGAACGCCTCCCAGATCTCGGCAAAGGGCGCGGTGGCGGTGGTGGGCAAAAAGGACGTCGTCCCCGCCCGGGCCAGCCGGCAGGCGGCCATGCGCACCGCCTCCGGGGTGCCGTCGGCGGCATCCGCCCCGCCCCCGCCGTGGACGTGGATATCGACGTACCCGGGGCAGATGATCCCGCCGCCGGCGTCCACGCGCTCGGCGCCCTCGGGCACCCCCACCTGGTCCACCGTGCCGACGTCCACGATGACGCCGTCCTCGACGAGGACGACGCCCTCCCGGGGAATGATCCGCGTCGGGGTATAGATGGCCCCGTTCAGCACGGCCCGCATCGCTGTTCCTCCTGGCTCACGCGCTATCGATCGGCAGCCTACTCGTCTTCGGACTCGTCCAGTGCCTGCACCTGGGTGGTGGCGTCGGAGAAGAGGGCCTCCACGTCGGCCTCCGTCATCAGGCCCGCGGCTTGCTGCAGCTTGGCCACAAAGAGGTACTCGGGCGCCGCCCCCTCCATGTAGGTGTCCTCGTTGTAGATGGTGCGCGGCACGCCGTACACCTGGTACTTGTTCGCCAGGTGCGGGAACTCGATCGATTCCACCATGTCCGCCCGCACCATGTCCGAGGCGATCGCCGCACTGTGGGCCATCCGCACCGCGGATGGGCAGTACGGTCAAGTGGGGGTGATGAACACCTGGATGTGCATGGGTTCCTGGAGCTTGGCGAGCACCTCCAGGCTCTCGGCGGACAGGCCCGTCTCCCCCTTGGAGACGTCCACAATGTCCTCAACGAGGGAGGTGAACTCGTAGCCGGACGGGATCCCGTAAAAGCGGATGCCATAGTCCTTCTCGCCCATCACCACCGTCGCCGGGATCTTGTCGATGCCGTATTCCTCTGCCGCCTCCTTGTCGGTGACAAAGTTGTAGGTCTCCACGCTGATCTTGTCCGACAGGTCGGCCACTTCCTCGAGGATCTGGCCGGTCTCCTTGCAGAACTGGCAGGCGATGGTCTGGGTGAAGAAGAGCAGCTTGACGGGCTTGTCCAGATGGCTCCCGAAATGCTCCGTGAGGAATTGCCGATCCCTGTCTCCCAAGAGTGCCATAACTCAACCTCCTCTTACTCTTCGATGACTGCCTTGGCAGCGTTGATCCTACGTACGAGGGAGGGATCGAATTTGGGGGTGCGGTCGTAGGTATAGAGTCCGTTCACCTCTTGCTCGACGTCGTACAACTGGGTGTAGCAGAACGCGCACATGCGCGGGTTCTCCAACAGCGCCCGGGTCAGCCCCTCGTAGCGGGCCAGGAACTCCTCCGGCGAGCGCGGCCGCCCCTCCACGCCGCCGTATCCCCAGCCCCGCTCGTCCTGCTGATCGGGGTTCCACCAGATGCCGCCGTACTCGCTGACGAAATAGGGCTGGCCGAGATACGGCGCGTCGCGCTCGGCGCGGTTGCGGAACGGCTCCTCGCCCCGGGCAAAGGCGTCGTAGCGGTCGCGGAACGAGGCGACGTCCTGGTTATAGTCGTGGACGTCATAGATGTCCGTCTCCACGTGCTGGTAGCCGCTGGTATCGATGGTCGGGCGGGTGGCGTCGATGGCCTTGGTGGCACGGTAGACCGAGCGGATCACCTCGGGGTCCTGATCGGGCTGCGTCTCGTTGAGCGGGCACCAGCCCACCAGGGCGGGGTGGTTGTAATCGCGCTCTACGGCCTCCAGCCACTGCGGCAACAGAACCTCCAGCGCCTCGGGGCGGCTGACGTCCAGCCCCCAGGAGGCGAACTCGCCCCAGACGAGGTAGCCCATCCGATCCGCCCAGTAGAGGAAGCGCGGCTCGAACACCTTCTGGTGGAGGCGCGCCCCGTTGAACCCTAACCCCATGGAGATCTCGATGTCGCGCCGAAGGGCCTCGTCGCTCGGGGCGGTAAAGATACCGTCCGGGTAGAAGCCCTGGTCGAGCACCAGCCGCTGGAAGAGCGGCGCGCCGTTCAGCAGGATGGCGCGCTCGGCCAGGTCCACGGAGCGCAGGCCAAAGTAGGAGGAGACGGCGTCGCGGGAGCCGTCGGCGCCCTCGAACGCGACCTCCAGGTCGTAGAGCGTCGGGCTGCCCGGCGCCCACGGCTGCGGGTCTTCGACGGGCAGCACCAGCCGGGCCACCCGCCCCGCCGTGCGCGCCTCGGCCTCGCCGGCGGGCTGGCCATCCAGCGACGCCCGGGCCACCAGGCGCCCGCCCTCGGCGCGGCCCCCCAGGTGCACCTCGAGGAACAGCCGCCCTCCGGCCAGGTCCGGCGTCATCCGCAGGCGACGGACATAGGCGCCGGGCACCGGCTCCAGCCACACCGTCTGCCAGATCCCCGTGGTGCGGGTATAGTGGCAGCGGCGCGAGGCGTAATCCGGGCACTGCTTGCCCCCGGCGACGAGCGGGTCGCGGGTCTCGTCCTGGGCGTGGATGGTCACGACGTTCTCGCCGCGCACGAGGTAATCGGTGACGTCCATCTCCAGGGGAGTGAACCCCCCGCGATGTTGCCCCGCCAGGCGTCCGTTCACCCACACCCAGGCGTCGTGGTCCACGGCGCCGATGTGCAGGAGCACGCGACCGCCCTCCCAATCCGCCGGCAGGCGAAAGGTCCGCCGGTACCACACGCCAGGGTGAAAGTCCACCTCGCCCAGCCCCGAGAGGCGGCTCTCTGGGCAGTAGGGCGCCAGGATCTCCCCGCGCAGGCCCTCGGCCTCGGGCAGCCCCCGCTGCATGCCGCTGCGGCCGGGGTCGAACTCGAACGCCCAGCGACCGTTCAGGTTGAGCCAGCGCTCGCGCACCATCTGGGGGCGCGGATATTCGGGGCGCGGGATGTCCATGCCTGGGTCCTTTCGTCGTGCTGAGAGAGAGGGTAAGGGGGCGGCTCGAGGAACGCTCCCCGAGAACGTATGCATTCTAGGTTCCGGAGCGTGCGGTGTCAACCGCGATCGGGCGGAGACAGCGGCACCCTCTGGCGCCCAATGCCAAGAACCTTCATGCTATCCCGAGCCGAGGTGGTCCTCTATGGGCGGGCGGCCACCGCAGCCCATAGAAGAGGCCGACCATCTTGGGATACAGAGGGCCGCCAAGGGGCGAGTGCCCGCGCCGATTATGGTACAATGGAGGGGCCTGGCACCCACTCACAGAACGCGCCTCGTTGCGCAGGGAGACTGCCGCGATGATCCCCATCGGTGACGTAAACCCTCGCCGTTTCTTTCCGCTGGCCACCGTGGGCCTCATGGTGTTGAACGTAGCCGTCTTTGTCTACCAACTAACCCTCCCGCCCGAGGCGCTGGAGGCGTTCTTCCGCAACGCCGGCATCGTCCCGCAGCGCCTACTGGAGGCGCCGGACGCCGAGGGGCTCCTGACGCTCGTCACCGCGATGTTCGTCCACGGCAACTGGGGCCACCTGCTGAGCAACATGATCTTTCTCTGGATCTTTGGCGATAACGTCGAGGATCACCTGGGGATCCTGCCCTTCCTAGTGTTGTACTTGGTGACGGGGGTGGCCGCCTCGGCGGCGCAGGTGGCGGTGGATCCCGCCTCGGCCATTCCCATCGTGGGGGCCAGCGGGGCGCTCTCCGGCGTTGCCGGCGCCTACCTGGTGCTCTTTCCCCACGCTCGGGTGCGGGTGGTGGTGCCCATCATCCTGTTCGTGCGCATCATCGAGATCTCGGCGCTGGCCTTTTTCGCCATCTGGTTCCTGTTCCAGGTCGTACAGGGCATCGGGGCCCTCGGGGTTGCCGAGGGAGGCGTGGCTTGGTTTGCCCACCTGGGGGGATTCGTGACCGGGGTGGTGGCCGGATTGCTGGTGCGCGGCGGGGCGATCCTGGTGCGCCAGCAGGACTATGACCGCGGCCCCCACTGAGCGCGGCAGCGGGTCACGCACCCTGCGAGGATAGCAAAAGGCGGGAGGATGTGGAACGCCACATCCTCCCGCCCCTTCTTGCTCGGGCCACGGACCTCCTGGCTATTCGGCCTGCGGCGTCACGGCGGCCTGGGGGTCCCTGGCGATCGCCTCGCGGGCGCGGCGGGAGATGCGGTTCCACATGCCGCTCAGCCCCATCGCCTTGCGCATGAGCCGCACCGTCTCCTCTCCCTCCTGGGTGGCACGCTGGGTGCCCTCGTAGATGATGCGCTCCACGAGCCCCTTTTCCGCCTCGTACGCCGCCCGCCGCTCGCGGATGGGGTCCAGGAAAGCGTTCAGCGCGTTGGCCAGCTTTTCCTTGACCTCCACGTCGCCGACCTTGCCCTGTACATAGCGGGCCTTGAGGTCCTCGACCTCCTCCCGGTTGGGGTTAAAGGTATCGTGGTAGATGAACACCGGGTTCCCCTCCACGCGGCCGGGGATGTCGGCGCGCACGCGGTTGGGGTCGGTATACATGCCGAAGACCTTGGTGCGCACCGTCTTGGCGTCGTCGGAGAGGAAGATGGCGTTGCCCAGGCTCTTGGACATCTTGGCCTGCCCGTCGGTGCCCACCAGGCTGGGCACCTCGCCCACCATCACATCGGGCACCGGCAG
>JAAZBQ010000082.1 GCA_012513725.1 Chloroflexota bacterium | reverse complement strand
GGTGCCGCTGGCGGCGGGCGAGGTCGTCGGCGGAGACCACGACCCCAAGCTGGAGTACCTCCTGCTGCCCGCCGCGGCGGTGCGCGACGGCGCGCCGCTCCCTGCGCACATGGCCTTCAGCCAGCGGATGCGGGTTGACATCCCCGCAGGTGCGGTCATCCGGCGGGAGATGGTGGACGTCCCCGCGGACTCGGCCCTGTGGGCGCTCCGGGCCGATCTGGATGAGGCGTTCGGGCTCAGGTAGCGCCGACGCCGGAAAGGTCGTCGCGCTGACGATAGGCGGGGCGGTGGGGGCCAGCACGAGCCTTCGCCGCCCCGTTCCGCAAGCCGGGAGGCGACGCGCCCGGCGACCCATTCGATCGCCGGCGCGAGCGCGTGCCAGCGCGTTGGCCTTACAGCGTCCGTTGGTCGACGCTACAATAGATACGTCGGCCTTTCCCCTCGTTGTCGCCGACCTGCATCATCCCCCACCCATCCACACGCCCTGCCGCTCACTCCGTCTCCCATTGCGCACCCGGCCGCACGCCGAGCCTTGGCCACTGACGGCGCCCATCGTCGTCTACAAGGACGAGTATCATGGGAGAACGCATGGAGTACGTAGATATCGGTGTCGGGTTGATCGCCATGCTGGACTATGGCGGAAACGGCGAGGTCGCTGCCGCTGAGCGGGCCGGCCGGGTCCGTGAGATCGTGGCACGGTACGGCATCTCGCGCGCGCAACTGGACGACCTCATCCATCCGCTGTGGCAGGCCCTTCTTCGCATCCAGGCCCTGGTGCGATCGGGCGACCTGGGCAGCGAGGGCGCCGTGAGCGCCCAGCACTGGGCCCAGGCGGACGAGATCCTGCGCTTTGAGGTGCAGGCCGCTGCGATCCTGTACGCCGCGGGTCTCACCGAGGACGACAGTGAAACGATGCTGAACGAACTCCTCTTCCTCCTCCAGGTGCGCTCGACGAACGACTATGACCTCCTGATCAGCGAGTCGGTGGCCAACTAGGACCGCCGGGGGCGCCCCGGAACGCCTTGCCGCCGGCGCTTCCCGGGCTATAATGCGACGCGTCTACCGGTCGCATCTACCAGCCGGAGGGGGTCCTCGGTGAGCATCAAGATCGCCAACGTCGAGACGCTACGGCTCGTGCAGCCGCCCGCGGCGGGGTCCGTGGCTCCCCGCCGCGACGCGTGGAGCGTGGACGCCGAGGTGGCCAACCCGGTGTCGCGCTATCCCGAGTACAAGCGGCATCGCCGCCTGTGGCAACCTACGTGGGAGGCCGTCTGGGTGCGCATCACGGCCGAGGACGGCACCCAGGGGCTGGGGCCCTGCACCTTTGGCCGGCCCGTCGCGGCGGTCATCGAAGACCATCTGGGCCCGCACCTCATCGGCAAGGACGCGCTGGCCATCGAGCGGCTGTGGGACCTGATGTTCCGCATCACCAAGCCGTACGGCACCGTGGGGCTGGCCTCCGTGGCCATCAGCGGGGTCGATCTCGCCCTGTGGGACCTGGCCGGTAGGCTCGCCGGCCTGCCCGTCTACGAGCTCCTCGGGGGCCCTGCGCGGGAGCGCCTGTTCTGTTACGCGACGGGCAACGACGTGGACTGGTACGCCGAATTGGGCTTTCGCGCGTTCAAGCTGGCCTGCCCCTACGGGCCGGCGGACGGCCTGTGGGGCCTCGACGAGAACGAGCGCTTTGTGGCCCAGGCGCGGGAGGCCATCGGTGACGACGCGGACCTGATGCTGGACTGCTACATGGCCTTTGACGTCGAGTACACCGT